>NZ_JBPQTL010000008.1:0-104272 GCF_051386295.1 Micromonospora sp. URMC 105
CGGTGGGGGCGAGGAGGGCGGCGAGGGTGGCGGCCCGGAGCAGTTCCGCGCGGCGGCGGCGGTCGACCTCGCCGCCGAGGAACGGGGTGGAGTTCATCAGGCCGAACGCGGCGTGGGCCAGCACCCGCGCCTCACCGTCGGGCAGCCCCGGGTGCAGCGCGGTCAGCACCGTCACCCACTCCTCGACGTAGAGCCGCTGGAGCCGGCGGATCTTGCGGCGCGGCTCGTCGGGGAGCCGATCCAGCTCGTGCAGGTGCAGCGCGATCACCGCCGGGTTGGCCAGCGCGAAGTCGACGTGGAAGTCGATCAGCGACTCCAGCGCGCCGCGCGGGTCGTCCGGGTGACCGGCGGCCCGGTCCCGGCCGCCGTCGAGCAGCCCCTCGCTGACCGGGATCAGCGCGGCGACCAGCATCGCCTCCTTGCCGGCGAAGTGGTGGTAGAGCGCCGGACCGGTCACCCCCGCGGCGGCGCCGATGTCGTCCATCGACACGCCGTGGTAGCCGCGTGCGGCGAAGAGGCCGACCGCGATCTCCAGGATCTCGTCCCGACGGGACCGCCGGCGACCCGCGCCCGTCGCGCCGTTCGCCCCGCCCCGCGCCTGCTGTTCCACCGCCACCGGGCAAGCCTAGACCGCGCACCGGCCGTGGTGGAGGCTCGGTTACCCGTCGGTCGGTCCACCGCCCCGCGTGCGCCCCCCGGCGGGAGCGCGACCCCCGTCAGTCCTCCTCGATGCCGTGCTCGGCGCGCAGCTTCGCCGCCTCGGCCGACCGGCCCAGCTCGTCCAGGGCCCGGGCCAGCAGCCAGGCCGCCTGGCTCGCCGGCCGGGAGTCGGACGGCAGCCCACCCAGCACCTCGCGGAGCAGGCGCTCGGCGTCGGCCGGCCGGTCGCTGCGCAGCAGCAGGTCGCCGGTGAGGAGTTCGACCTGTGCCGCCTCGCCGAACGCCTCGATCGACCGCAGCCGGCCCGCCACCCCGTCCAGGCGGTCCAGCGCGGCGACGGTACGGCCCTCGGCGGTCAACACCCGGGCCACCGCCTCGGCGGCCAGCGCCCGCTCGTACGTCACCACGGGCGGCTCCTCGGGCAGCCCGGTGAGCGCCGCCATGGCCACGTCCACCACGTCGACCAGCGCCGAGGCGGCCGGCAGGTCACCGGCCCAGAAGAGGGCCAGCAGCTGCCGCCGCCGGGCGCGCAGCTCGTCCAGCGGCAGCTCGGCCAGCCGGTACGCCGAAGCCGCCGCGGCGAACCGCTGCGCGGCCACCGCGTCCCGGTCGGCGTCGTAGAGGACCCCGCCGGCCTCCTCCAGCACCTGCGCCCGGTGCGGGAGGTTGTCCGGGCTGTCCAGGTTCTCCGCGAGCTGCTCCAGCAGCGCCAGCGCGGGATCGATCTCGCCCAGGCTCTCGTAGACGCCGGCCAGCAGGTGCCGGCACCGGTCCGCCTCGGCCTGCGCACCGAGCCGGTCCAGCCCGAGCACCGCCTCCTCCGCCACCTCGGCGGCTTCGCTCATCCGGCCGGCCACCCGGTAGGCGTTGGCCAGCTCCCACCGCAGGAACGCGTCGCCCTGGGCGCCCTGCTCCACGCAGAGGGTCACCGCCTCGGCCAGGTCGTCCACGGCGTCGCCGGCCCGGTCTGCGGCGAGCAGTGCCCGGCCCCGGGCCACCCGGACGGCGAGCCGGGCGTCCGCCGGGGCCACCCGCAGCGCCTCGTCACAGGCGGCGACGGCCTCGGCGGGGTCGTCGGCCCAGCGGGCGTACGCCAGGCAGGCGGCGGCCAGCATGCCGGCCGAGCCCACCTCGCGGCTGAGCCGGCGGGCCCGCTCGGCCGCCTCGCCCACCTCCTCGCCGCGTTCCAGCTCCTCCAGGATGTGCGCGCGGTGCAGCGCCACCCGGGCCGCCAGCCACGGGTCGACGTCCGCCTCGGCGGCGGCCCGGTCGACCTCGTCGAGCGCGTCGGCCCAGCGCTGCCGGTGCACGTACGCCAGGGCCAGCCGGTCGTGGGCGGCGGCCCGCTCCCGCTGGTCGCCGTGCCGGTCGAGCTGCTCCGCCGACTCGCGGGCCAGGGCCAGGCCCTCCTCGGCACCCTCGTCGGTCATGCAGAGCAGCGCGCCGAGACGCCCCGCCACCACCTGCGCGCGCACCGGGTCGGGCACCTCCCGCCAGGCGGCCAGCGCGATCCGGTTGGCCTCGACGGAGGCCGCCGGGTCACCGTCGTCGTTCAGCTCACCCGCGCGCAGTTCCAGCCGCCGCGCCACGGTGGCCGCGGGCAGCTCCGCGGCACCGAAGCGCTCGTCGTACGCCTTCAGGACGGTGGCGCAGTCGTCGGTGCGGTGGGTGCGCCAGCACTCGTCGGCGAGGGCCAGCAGCTCCTCGGCGCTCGCCCCGGCCGGCACCTGCACCGGCTCCGCCGCGGGCACGTCGGCCGGGGCGGGCTGCGGGGTGCGGGCCGGGCGGCGACGCAGGCTCGCCGAGAGCGGCAGGTGCTCCCCGACGGGCTGCGCGGCGAGCCGCCGCGCGACCACCTCCGACTGGTACGCCGTGCCGTTGCGCGCGTCGAACCGGGCGGCCAGCGCGGTGGCCGTGTCGGTCAGCTCGGCGGCGAGCGCGGCCACCGGCACCTCCCCGGCCGGTCGGTCGCCGAACGCCCGGCGGTGCACGGTCAGCTCGCCCGGCACCTGCCGCAGCGCCGCCGCGGCGGTGGCCGCGAAATGCATCGCGGCGGCCGGGGTGGGTGCCCGGTCCAGCCAGTCCAGGTGCCGCTCGACGAGTTCCAGGGCGCGGGCGTCGTTGCCGGTCACCGTGCAGAACTCGACGTGGTCGGCGATCTCCCAGAGATCGGAGAGGTTCGACCGCAACCGCCGGTACGCCTCCCGGTGCGCGTCCCGCGCGGCCTCCCCCCGCCCGGTGCCCAGGTACGCCGGCAGCAGCGCGGTGAGGATCGCCTGCGGCTGCTCGGTGCAGCTGAGCCGGCCGGCGAGCACCGGCTCGGCCAGCGCCACCGCCTCGTCGTGCCGGCCCACCTCGGACAGGTGGTGCACCTGCGTGGTCGGGTCACAGCCGGCGCAGTCGGAGAGTGCGTCCCGGGGGGTGGTCATCCACCGGCGGTACCACTCGGCCGCCTCGTCGTGCGCCCCGAGGTGCGACGACACCAGGTAGCGGTGCTTGTACACGGCCTGCAGCGAGTGCCCGGTGTCCCGGTAGCGCCGCTCCATGTCCTCCAGCACCGCGTAGGTGCGGTCCAGCGGCAGCTCGGGGAACTTCAGCATCGCGCTGATCATGTACTTGAAGTGCCAGAGCAGCTGGTGGGCGAAGCGCTGGTGGTACGGCTGCGGGTCCCGGTCGAACTCCGCCAGGCACCAGGAGAAGGTGACGAAGGACTTCGCCGGCTCACCGCCGTAGACGTACGAGGTGGTGGCCTGCATCCGGGCGGCGAAGGCGAGATGCCGGTCGTCGCCGGCGTCGGCGCGCCGGATCAGCTGTTCCAGGGCGGCGGTCTGCCCCGCCCCGTACGGCATGTTGTGGGCCTCGTGCAGCACCCGCCACAGGTCGTCGTCGCTCACGGTCGGTTCACTCCCGTCCCGGTACGGCCCGGCCGAGCAGGCCGAGGAAGGAACTGTTCAGCAGGGCGGCGTCGGCCGCGCGGATGGGGTGGTGCCCGAGCAGCAGTGCCTGCCCGTAGAGCGCCTCGACGGCGAGCCCGACCAGCTCCGGGTCGGTCAACGTGGTGACCCGGCGGACCAGCGGGTTGCGGTGGTTGAGCACCAGTTGCGGGCGGTCCGGCGGGGCGGAGGCGGCCAGCGCGTCCAGCACGCCGCCCCACAGCTCGTCGGCCTTCTCCCGGCTGGCGGCGAGCTGGTCGTTGAACGCCGCCGAGCGGCTGACCAGGTAGAGCGCCGGCAGCGAGACCGGATCGTACGCCCGGACGACCACCTCGCAACCGAGCCGTTCCAGGGCCCGCTGGGCGCCGGTCAGGAACGGCCGCAGCGCCAGCTCGACGTGCGGTTCGAGCGCCTCGAAGCGGGTGGTCAGGTCGCTGGGCTCCAGCCGTTCGATGAGCACCGACCGGTCCACCGCGGGCAGCCGCTCGATCAGCTCGGTGTCGTACGTGTAGCCGCCGTTGACCACGGCCAGGTCCTGCGCCGCCGCGACCGCGGCGAGCTGGCGGAACTCGTCGAGGCCGGCGGCGTACCGGATCAGGCCGTGGCGCCGGCGGAACTCGGCGAGGGTGAGCGTGCCGACGTTGGTGTCCATCGGCCACCACTGGTCGACCAGGCGGAGCATCTCGTCGTCGTGCAGGGCGAGCGCCTTGACCCCGAGGTGGTGCACCTGGAGGAACTCGGCGAGCCGGCGCGGGTCGTGCCTGGCCAGCCGGACCAGCCAGCCGCGCACCTGGTCGCCGAGGGCGTCCCGGGTGCCGGTGAGCAGGGTGTCCTCGTAGAGCGCCTCGCGGCTGGCGGTGGGCCGCAGCTCGCTGGCGTCGACCACGCAGTGCGCGAAGAAGGCCCAGTCCGGCAGCAGCCCGTCGGCGTGCTCGGTGAGCAGCATCCGCTTCAGGTAGACCCGGTGCCCGGCGCGCGCCGCCGGGTTCACCGGGGTGGGCAGGATGAACGCCACGCCGGTCAGCCCGGCCTCCGGCACCGCGAGCGGCACCACGTCGAACGGCACGAAGCCGAGGGTCTCCTGCGCGTAGCGGACCAGGGCCGCCCGGTCCAGCGGGGCGCCCGGGGTGGTCGGCCAGGGCGGCGGACCGGAGGTGGTCGGGGTGTCGCCGACCCGGACGTCGACCGGCAGCAGGCTGCCGTAGAGGCGCGCGAGCTCGGTCACCGTCGGCACGCCGAACCACTGGTCGGCGTCGCGGCGCGGCACCAGCGTGACGGTGGTGCCGGGCTCCGGCCGGGCCTGCTCGGGCTCGGCGAGGCGGACCGCGTAACGGCCGTCGGACCAGCCCGTCCAGAGCACGGTCGGCTGGTCGGCGTGCCGGGTGACCACCCGGATCTCGTCGGCGACCAGGAAGCAGGAGAGCAGGCCGATGCCGAACTGGCCGAGGAACTCGTGCCGGGAGAAGCCCAGCTCGTCCCGCTTGGAGCTGCGGCCGATGGTGGCCAGCAGCTCGTGCACCTGCCCCTCGGTGAGGCCGACCCCGGTGTCGTGCACCCGCAGGGTGCCGTCGCCGGTCAGCTCGGGCGGCTCGATCCGGACCCGGGCGGGGGCGTCCGGCTCGGTCGCCCGGCGGGCCGTGATCGCGTCGACGGCGTTCTGGAGCAGTTCCCGGACGTACACGCGTGGGCTGCCGTAGAGGTGATGACTGAGCAGGTCGACCACGCCACGGAGGTCGACCTGGAAGGTGCGGTCCACGCGCTCTCCCCGGTCGGATTCGGCGCTCACCGTACCGGTGATCACCGACGCTGTCCGACCCCTTTCCGGCCGGGTTGACCCTCGACCCGGTGGAGGCGGCAGGGTCCGTCGGCATGACCGACACCCCGCTCGGGCGCGACTACCGGCTGCTCTGGTCCGCCGCCGTCTGCTCCCGGTTCGGCGACGCCCTGCGTACGCCGGCGCTGGCCCTGCTGGCCGCGTCGCTGACCCGCGATCCCCGGGCGGTGGCCCTGGTGACCGTCGCCGGGCAGCTCCCGCCGCTGCTGCTCGGCCTGCTCGGCGGCGTGTACGCGGACCGCTGGGACCGCCGCCGGACGATGGTGCTGGTGGACGGCCTGCGGGCGGTGGTGGTCGCCGCGCTGGCCGGGGCGGTGGTGATGGACGGAGCCGGTGTGCCGGCGCTGGTGGTGACGGCGTTCCTGCTCGCCGCGCTCGGCGTGCTCTTCGACGCCGCCTCGTTCGCGCTGCTCCCCGCGCTGGTGCCCGCGCCGGCCCTGCCCACCGCCAACGGGCGCCTCCAGGCCGGCACCGCGCTGGCCGGCGGGCTGATCGGTGCCCCGCTGGCCGGTGTCCTCTTCGCGCTCTCGCCGGCCGCCCCGCTGACCGTGGACGCCGTCACCTTCGCCCTCGCCGCCCTGCTCACCCTCGCCCTGTCCCGCTCCGCCGCCGCTCCGGGCGGACGGGAGAGCCGGCACGCGCCCGGGAACGCCAGGCGGTCGGTGTGGCGGGAGGCCGCCGACGGGGTGCGGTGGCTGCGGGGCGAGCCGACAATGTGGCGAATCACCCTGCTCACCGCGGGGACGAACCTGGCGATCAGTGCGCTGATGGCGGTGCTGGTGCTCTACACGCTGGACGTGCTGCGCGTCCCGCCGGCCGGGTACGGGCTGTTCATGGCGGCGGTGGTGCTCGGCGGGCTGGCCGGGGCGCTCGGTGCGGGCCGGCTGGCCGCCCGGCTGGGCACCACCGCCGCGCTGCGTGCGGTGCTCGCCACCCAGACCGTCGCCCTGGCCGGGTTCGCGCTGGTCCGGCACCCGGTGGCGGCGGGACTCACGCTGGCCGTCTTCGCGGCCGGCGGCACGGTGTGGAACAGCCTCTGGGCGGCGTACGGGCAGACTCGGGTGCCGACCGCGTTGCTCGGTCGGGTGGGTGCCACCCAGCGGATGGCCGCACTGCTCACCGCGCCGGTCGGCGCGACGCTCGCCGGGCTGGCCGGGGCCGCGTACGGGGTGGGGCCGGTGGTCGGGGCGGCGGCGGTGGTCTTCGCGCTGGTCACGCTCGCGGCGTGGCGGGCACTGCGGCCGGCCGTACCGCAGCCGGAGCACGCCCCGCCCACCACCGCCGGGACAGCAGCCCGGCCAGGGCCGCCCCGGTCGCGTTGAGCAGCACGTCGTCGACGGAGGTGACCCGGCCGAGGTCCAGCGCGTACTGGGCGGACTCGACCAGCACCGAGCCGGCGGCCCCGAGCAGGAAGAGCCGGCCGACGCCGGCCAGGGCGGCGGAGCGTACCGGGGCGAGGAAGCCCAGCGCGGCGAAGACCAGCAGGTTGCCGACCACCTGGACCACGACGGTGGCCGGTGGGCCGGCCTCGACGAGATCGGCGAGATCGCGCAGCGGCACCAGCTTCACCTCGCCGGGCGCGGCGCGCGGGGTGAGGATCATCCACACCCAGGGCAGCGTCCCGGCGACCAGGCCCACCTCGGCGGCGCTGCGCCGCCACGCCTCCCGGCGGGTCGGCGCGGCCCGGACCCGGGCCAGCAGCGCGACGAGCAGCACCGTCACCGGCACCGCGACCAGCGTGGCGAGCAGCACGTCGCCCCACTCCCGCCACACCTGCCCCATCGGTGCAGCCTAGCCCGGCCGCCGGGCCAAACCGGAGAGGCGCAGCGCCAGCCGCCGACGGACGGTCGGCGGTGCGGTGACGGCCCGGAGCAGCAGGTCGCGCAGCGGTCGGACGGCCGGCGGAACGGTGGCGAGCCGGGTCAGCCGCTCGGCGAAGCCGGCGACCTCCTCGGCGAGTGGGCGGCGCGCGGCCGAGTAGTCGTCGAGCAGGGTGTCGGGCCCCCCGGCGACCACCTCGGCGAGGGTGTCGCCGAGGGCGACCGCGTCGCAGATGCCGAGGTTCATCCCCTGCCCGCCGGCCGGGCTGTGCACGTGCGCGGCGTCACCCGCCAGCAGCACCGGGCCGGCGCGGTAGGTCTCGGCGACCCGATGATGGATCCGGAACCGGGAACTCCAGAGCACGTCCGTCACCCGGTCCGGCCGTCGGGCCGGCCCGCGCTCGTCGAGCAGCGCCTGGAAGTACCCCGCCTCCGGCGCGCGGGGGGCCTGGGCGACCGCAGCGACCACCCGGACCACCCCGTCCGGCAGCGGCGCCCAGACCAACGGCCCCGACCGGGCCAGGAAGAGCGCGATCTCGTCGCGGGGCAGCGCGCTGCGTACCCGCACGTCGGCGAGGACGAACGACTCGCCACGGTCGTCCGGTCCACCGAAGCCGATCCCGGCCAGCTCGCGCACGGTGCTGTGCATGCCGTCCGCGCCGATCACCCACCGGGCGCGGACGCGGGCGCCGTCGGCGAACCCGACCACTGCGCCGGCGTCGTCGCGGTCGAGGCTGCTCACCTCGTACGGCCGGTGCACCCGGGCACCGAGCGCGGTGAGCCGTTCGGTCAGCACGGCCTCGGTGACCGCCTGGGAGACCAGCAGCGCGTACGGGTAGCGGCTCGGCAGGTCGCCGAAGCCGATGCCGAACAGCACCCGGTCGCGGTTGCGGACGGTGAACCGGCGCGACGCCGCTCCCCGGGCCACCAGCGGCGCGGCGGCGCCGATCCGGTCCAGCACCTCCAGGGTGTACGCGTGCACGACGGCGGCCCGGGAGGTGACCGGCGGTTGCGCGGCGCGGTCGACCACGGTCACGTCGACCCCGCGACGGGCGAGGGTGGCGGCGACGGCGAGGCCGGTCGGCCCGGCCCCCACCACCAGGACGTCGGTGCGCTCGGGCACCATGGCCCACCTCCAATGTCAACAATTGTTTGCCAACGCTTGTAGGCAAGGCTAGGCCGGGGCGAAACTTCGTGTCAACGCTTGTTGGCATAGAGTCGGAGACATGACCGCCGCCACCCCCGCCCGCCGCTCGGACGCCACCCGCGCCGCGATCCTGCGCGCCGCCCGGGAACGGTTCGCCGCCGACGGGTACGAGCGCGCCACCATCCGCGCCATCGCCGCCGACGCCCGGATCGACCCGTCGATGGTGATGCGCTACTACGGCAACAAGGAGGCGTTGTTCGCGGCGGCGGCCGAGTTCGACCTCCGGCTGCCCGACCTGACCGACGTGCCGACCGGGCAGCTCGGCGAGGTGCTGGTCCGGCATTTCCTGAACCGCTGGGAGGGCGACGAGACGCTCGCCGCCCTGCTCCGGGCGGCGAGCACCAACCCGGGTGCCGCGCAGCGGATCCGCGACATCTTCGCCGACCAGCTCACCGCGGCAGTGGCGCGGTTCGGCACCGACCCGGCGACCACCGCCCGGCGCGCCGGTCTGGTGGCCAGCCAGACCCTCGGCCTGGCCTTCACCCGCTACATCGTCGGCCTGCCGCCCATGGTGGACGCGACGCCGGCCGAGTTGGTCGCCTGGGTCGGCCCCACCCTCCAGCGCTACCTGACCGGGACGGCCCCGGACGGGCGTACCCCGTGACGACGGCGGCCGTGGCCACCCAGCGGTGACCACGGCCGTCGGTGCCACGGAACGGATCAGCCGGCGAGGCCGCCCGGCTGGTCGCCCTTCACGACGGGCGCCCGGACCAGGTTGCCCCACTCGGTCCACGAGCCGTCGTAGTTGCGCACCTGCGGGTAGCCGAGCAGGTGCCGCAGCACGAACCAGGTGTGGCTGGACCGTTCACCGATCCGGCAGTACGCCACCACGTCGTCCGACGGGCTCAGCCCAAGCTGGTCGGCGTAGATCGCGCGCAGCTCGTCGGCGGACTTGAAGGTGCCGTCCTCGTTGGCGGCCGACTTCCACGGCTTGTTGACCGCGCCCGGGATGTGCCCGCCGCGCAGCGCGCCCTCCTGCGGGTAGTCCGGCATGTGCAGCATCTCGCCGGTGTACTCGCCGGGCGAACGAACGTCCACCAGCGGCCGGCCGGCGGCCACGTGCGCCAGCACCTGCTCGCGGTACGCCCGGATCGGCGTGTCGTCACGCTGCGGCACCGGGTACTCGGCGCGAGGGCGGGTCACCTTCTCCCGGGTCAGCTCCCGCCCCTCGGCGATCCACTTCTGCCGGCCGCCGTCGAGCAGCCGCACGTCGGGGTGGCCGAAGAGAGAGAAGACCCAGAGCGCGTACGCGGCCCACCAGTTGAAGTTGTCGCCGTAGAAGACCACCGTGTCGTTCCGGCCGATGCCCTTGGCGGCGCACATCTCGGCGAAGCTCTTGGCGTCGAGGTAGTCCCGGGTGACCTGGTCGTTCAGCTCGGTGTGCCAGTCGACCTTGACCGCACCCGGGAGGTGACCGGTGTCGTAGAGCAGCACGTCCTCGTCGGACTCGACCACGACGAGGCCCTCGTCGCCCAGGTGCTCGGCCAGCCACTCGGTGGTGACCAGGCGCTGCGGATCGGCGTACGACTGGAGGCGGGGATTCGGATCGCTCGGCACAGGCATGATCCCCAAGGTACGCCCGAATTCGGGCACGGTGACCGGCCCTCGGAAATCGGGTGCCGCGGACGTGACCGACGGCACGGCGACCACTGAGGATCGACGCGCACCCGGTGGGCCGGGCGACGGTCAGGCGCGGCGGTGCACCAGCCGCCCGGCGACCACGGTGGCGAGGCAGCGGCCGTCGTCGGCGAAGACGGCCAGGTCGGCGCGGCCGGCCGGAACCAGCGCCGGCGGGCGTACCCGATCGAGCACCGCGACGTCGTTGCGGGCGGCGGCGGCCCGCAGCTCCGGCTCGGTGACGTGCGCGGCGAGCACCGCGGCGACGCCGAGCCGGAACAGCGCGTGCACCCGCTCGCGCGGGCTCGGTGCGGGCGGCAGCGGTCCGTCGTGCACCAGCGCCGGCCCGAGGGTGCCGGCCCACCGCCGCACCCGCACCTGCGGGTACGCCTCAATCAGCTCGTCCAGCGGCGCGACCGCCTCGATCCGGTTCCCGGCGACCAGCACCGCCCGACCGGGCACCGGCTCGTCGTCCAGGGTCGGCCGGAACAGCGTCGCGGCGTGGATGGTCCGCACGGTCAGTCGGCGATCGGCCCGAGCAGCGGGCGCTTGGCGGTGACCGTGTCGCCGGAGGAGCGGCCGGTCAGCCGGCGCTTGATCCACGGGGCCAGGTGGCGGCCGGCCCAGCGCAGGTCGGCGGCGCGGGCGGCCAGCCAGGGGGTGGGGGCCGGCCGCTCGGGGACCAGCAGCCACTCCTCGTCGCAGCCGACGCCGAGCGCGGTCAGCACCTGGGCGGCGACCCGCCGGTGCCCGGCGGCCGAGAGGTGCAGCCGGTCGGTGCTCCACAGCATCGGGTTGAGGAAGGTGTCGTCGGCGTACAGGTCGACCATGATCGCGCCGTGCCGCTCGGCGGTCTCGCCGACCGCCCGGTTGAGCAGCTCGATCCGGGGAGCGACCAGACGCTGGCCGGGCAGCCGCGCCATCACGTCGGCGAACCGGAAGAGGATCACGTCGGCGCCGCCGGAGCGGAGCTGCCGGACCACGTCGTCGAAGCGGGTGACCAGGGCGTCCGGGTCGAAGTTGCGGCGCAGCACGTCGTTGCCGCCGGCCGCGAAGCTGATCAGATCCGGTTTCATCGCCAGCGCGGCGGGCACCTGCTCGGCCACCACCCCGGGAAAGAGGCGGCCCCGGATCGCCAGGTTGGCGTACCCGAAGTCCGGACCGGCCTCGGCGGCCAGCCGGGTCGCCACCAGGTCCGCCCACCCGCGGTAGGTGCCGTCCGGGTACGCGTCGTCCATGCCCTCGGTGAAGCTGTCCCCCACCGCGACGAAGCTGCGCCAGCGCACGCCGCCTCCCTCACGCTCTTGGTTGCCTGCGGCGACCAGTCTGTCACCGGGTCGGTTCCCGGCGCTGCCACCCGTGGGGCGAACGTGGCAAAGGTCATCGATCCGGCTCGACCACGGACCTGCGGTACGGCCCCAGCCGACGAACCGCGCGAACAGCTCGCGCGGGGTCGGGCCGTCGTGCGGATTCAGCCGGAACAGGTCGTGGGTCGCCTCGTGGTAGAGCCCGGAGAGGTAGATGGCCAGGTCGACGGGGTGGTCGGCGTACTCGATCTGGCCGCGATCTCCTGATCGTTACCCCGCTCGATCGTCCAGCGGCGAGCCCCCGTTGTGGCAGAGCGTTTCCGGCGCGCCAGGGCGCTGGGGCGGACGACAGGAGGCCAGCAGGGTTACCGGCGGTCCGCGACAGCGAGGGTACGGCCCAGGGCCGCACCCTCGCTGAAGGTCAGCAGTACAGATTGCCGCCCGGGTCCACGCCCAGGATCTGCGCGAACCGCTGGTAGGTGGTGACCCGGTTCTGCACGGTGGCCGGGTTGCGGCCGTCGCACTCCAGGGCGCCGTTGATGCTGCGGATGGTGCCGCCGAATCCCTGCGAGCCGAGGATCGCCGAGTGCGCGGGCTGGCTGTTCGGGCCGTTCTGGGTCATCCAGTACCAGACGCCGGTCTGCCACGCCACCGACGACTCGTTCTTGACCCGGTCCGGGTTGTTCAGCAGGTCGATCCCCAGCGCGTCACCGGCGGCCTTGTAGTTGAAGTTCCAGCTCAACTGGATCGGGCCCCGACCGTGGTAGGCCGACTGGCCTGCCGGGCAGCCGTACGGCTGGGATCGGTCGCAGTACAGCGGCCAGTTCGCCTGGTTCTGCTCCTCGACGTAGCGCAGCTGGCCCGACTCGTGATCGATGTTGGCCAGGAACGCCGCCGCCTCACGCTTACGCGCGGTGGCGTCGCCGGTGCCGGTGAACGCCGGATACTTGCGGGCCGCGTCGATCAACCCGGCGTACGAGTAGAACGGGATGCGCAACGGGAACATCTGGTTGTACTGCGCCTCGCTGACCGGGAACCCGTTGGTGCCGCCACTCGGAGGCGGAGTGGTGCCGCCCCCGCCGGAGCAGGTGTACGGCTCCCAGTACCAGGTGCTGATGACCGGGTCGTACCCGGGATTCTCGTGCTTTGCCCGGTAGTGGTTGCCGTTGGTGTAGCGCACGATCGAGCCGGCCGGATAGAAGGTGCCCGCCGCCCAGTCCGGGTAGTTGCAGGTGCCGCCGCCTGCGCCACCACCGCCTCCACCGCAGGGACCGTTGTCCTGCCACACTCCGGATCCGCCGGTGCTGGGCGTCTCGTACTGCGTCCACCACTTCGCGGTCCAGTTCCGGCCCTGGTGCGAGACGCGCATGGAAGCGGTGTAGACCGCACTGTTGTTGTACGCCGCCGCGCAGGCTTCGGCCGCAGCCGATGGCGTCGTCGGCAGCAGCGCCGCGGCAGCACCCGCGACGGCCAGGCTGACCGTCGCGATGATCGCCATCAGGCGTCTTTTGAACATGGTGGGGGCACCTCTCGGCAAGGTCGTGGACACGACGGAAGTACAGCATCGAGTCCCTTGGATATACCCCAGGCGAGCCCTTACTGTAAACAAAGTTCCGTAATTAATTCTTCGCCTTCAGCAGGTCGGTCCCCCGCCTCCTCTGCCA
The DNA here is from genome assembly GCF_051386295.1 of Micromonospora sp. URMC 105. NCBI lineage: Bacteria > Bacillati > Actinomycetota > Actinomycetes > Micromonosporales > Micromonosporaceae > Micromonospora > Micromonospora sp. URMC 105. The sequence continues at coordinate 13,043 of NZ_JBPQTL010000008.1, forward strand.
CCGAGGTCGCGATCGCCCGCTTCGGATCCCCACCCGGAGACAACCCGCCGTCGGCGATTTCGCCGGGCACGACGACGGCGGGCCACCCCCCGTCGGTGTGGCCCGCCGTCGTTGGTTCCCCGGATCAACCGAGCAGGCGACCCCAAGGGGTGGCGGCCGGCATCTGCAGGCTGCTCAGCACCCGGCCGTTCGCGGCGTATCGGACGAGGCGGTAGGCGGGGGCGTCGTCACCCAGAGTGGCGGTGTTGATCTGGGCGACGAGCGTGCCGTCCGGGAGGAAGCGGACCTGCTCGGTCAGGCCGTGGCCGGTCGCCTTCCGCCCTGCGGAACCGCCGGTCATCGATCCACCGAGACAATCCCTCCCGACCTCGGTACGCCGCGACGCCGGTCACCAGGACGGTGAGGAGAAGGGTCCAGAACCAGAACCGGCCTCCCACCCCGCCCGGCGGCCTCGCGTCACGGATGCGCCCGTCGCTGATCACGTCGTCGGCCACGTCGACGGCGAGCACCTGCTCCGGCGCGGTCATCACGGTGCGCGGTGCGGCAGCCCCCGGCGACAACGCCAGCACCCGCACGCTGCGGACGTTGGGATACGCCGTGCGCTTATCCATCTCCAAGGGCTGGTCGAACCGGTCCCGAGACAGTGGTTCGGGCTGGTACGCCACCACCACCGCCGACCCGTCCTGGGCCCAGCCGAGCAGCCGGATCGCGGTCACGCCGGTCACGCCGGGCAGGCGCAACGGGTCGGCGTCCCGACCGGTGCGGGGATCGATCCGGCGCAGGCTCCAGGTGGTGCTACCGCCCTGCCGGGTGACGAGCGTCAGCGCCCCGTCCTCCGTCCACGCGCCTTTGCCGCCGAGCCAGGACTCGGTGGGCAGCCCGAAGGATGAGATCTCCCGGCCGTCGAGATCGGCGACCGCCACCGTGCGTCCGTACTGGTAGGCCAGTCGGGTCCCGTCCCGGGCGAAGGCAACGGCAGAGCCGAAGTGCGCTTCCTGAGCACCGTCAGCGAACTGGGTCCACCGGTCGCCGCCGAGGGTGACGATGCTCAGCACGGAGGTGTAGGTCGCGCCGGTGAAAGCCACTGGCTTGTCGTCGCGGACCACCAGATGCCCGCCATCCGGCGACCACGCCAGCGGAATGGTCGACACGCTGTCGGCGACCATGCTGGGCAGTCGCCGAGTGCGGCCAGCAACCAGGTCGACGATGTCGATCCGTGGCTCGTCCTGGGAGCCGGCCGGCCTGGCCACGTACCGGCCGTCGGGCGAGAGCAGGACCTTCTCGCCGGCCGGCGCCTCGTAACCGACGGGCATGATCCGGTAGTGGTCCGAGTCGGCGCTGACGATCCCGACGACTCCATCCTCGTCCCAGCCCTGCAGGCGCGGCGCCTGTCCGCTGAAGAGGACCGACGCGGGACCGAGGCGCGGCCGGTCGGTGGCGTGCAGCGTACCGATCGGGGGCAGTGCGATCCGGTCGGGCAGCGCGGCGTCCGCGCTGGCCGCCTGATCGACGTCGGGGGTACGCCCCGACGGCAGCACCAGCCCGGCCAGCGCGACCAGCACCAGTGCCGCTCCTGCCGCGAGCGCTCCCCGGCGGCGGGAGCGTCGCGCGGTGGCTAGTGCGCGCTCGTACACCGGGTACGCGGGGACGTCCGTCGCGGCGGTGTGCAGGGCCTCGCGCAGTCGGTTGCTCATCGCGGGGCCCTCTCGGCTGTCCGGTCGACCAGGTCGGGGGCGATGGCCCGTAGTCGCCGCACCGCTTCGTGGCCGTGCCGCTTGACGGTGCCGACCGAGCAGCCGAGCACCTCGGCGACCTGGGCCTCGGTAAGGTCCTCGTAGAACCGCAGCACGATGACGGCCCGCTGGCGCGGGCTGAGTTGGCGCAGCGCAGCCGCCAGGCTCAGCCGCAGCGCGGTGGCGTCGGTGTGATCGGCGGCCGGCCGGTCGGTGGGTGTCGACTCCAGCCGCTCGGCCAGTCGGCGGCGTCGCCACCAGGAGACCTGCTGGTGGTACATCACCCGTCGCACATACGCCTCCGGGTCACCGCCGTGGATCCGCCGCCAGTGCCGGTACGTCCTGGCCAGGGCGCTCTGCAACAGGTCCTCGGCGAGCTGGTGATCGCCGGTGAGCAGGTAGGCGGTCCGGGACAGGGCCGGCGAACGCTGCACCACGAACTCGTGGAACGTCTCGGTCATGCCCACCCCCTCCCCAGGTAAGACGCCTCCGCTCAGGTGGATGGTTGGGGTCGGAGGCGGATCAAGCACCCAGCTCGCCCGGCTGCGACGGAGGCGGGCCGCCCCGAAGGACGGCCCGCCTCTGTCGTACCCGACGGGTCAGTCCGCGGCGGCGATGATCTGCATCGACGCCAGGCTGCCCGGCTCGGCCTTCTCGGCGACCTTCTTCCCGGCCTTGTCGACGAGGATCAGGGTGTACCGGCCGCCGCTGCGCACCCGGGCCACCAGCGAGCCGTCCGCCTGGAAGTACGCCTGCCGCAGCTCACGGCCGCCCAGCGGCAGGGTGATCTCCTTGCCGGTCCGGGTGTCGAGCACGGCGTTGACCAGCAGGTCACGGGCGGCGTCGCCGGCTTCCTTGTCGCGGTCGATGCGGAACAGCGCGATCCGCCGCCCGTCCGGGGAGATGCCGGCGACGTCGAAGCAGACGTAGCGGCTGCCCTTGCTGCCGAGGCCGGGGATGGTGCGCCGCCCGGTGCCCGTCCGGTCGGTGACGACGACGGTGCCGTTGGTGCCGTCGGCGAAGGCCACCGTGCCGTCGGCGGCCCAGACCGGGTGGCAGCCCTCGAAGCCGGCCACCTCGGTGAAGGCGCGGGATGAGACGTCCAGCAGACCGGCCTTGCCGGGGCTGCCGTCCGCCGCGCCCACCCGCACGGTGAGCTGCCGCGAGTTCGGGGACCAGGTCGGCGACCAGCACGTCCCGTCGACCAGGTCGTGAAGCTTGCGCTTGCCGGAGCCGTCGAGGGCGGCGGTCCAGAGCGCGGCCTCGTCGTCGACCCAGGCCACCCGGCGGCCGTCCGGTGAGACGGCGGCGTTGAGCTGCGCCGCGTTCGTCGGCAGGGCGAGCCGTCGGACGGGAGTGTCACCCGGCGTCCACGAGTAGAGGTGGGCGGTGTCGGCCTCGCCCGAGCCGAACGGGCCGTAGTGGAGCCGGCCGAAGGCGGCGCTGGTGGTGGGCTCGCTGCTGGTCGAGGTGACCGGCGGGGCGACCGACGGGCTGGTGGTGGGCGACGGGGTAGGGGGGGCGGTGGGCGACGGGCTGGCGGTGACCGACGGCGTGGTGCCGGGGATCGGGTCGGCACCCCGGTTCGGCAGGATCGCGAAGGCGGTGCCGGTGGCCGCGCCCAGGAGCACCACCGCCGCGGCCGAGGTGGCGATCGCGCGCTGGATGCCGATCCGGCGGGACGTCCGCAGGGCGCGGTCCCGCAGGTCGACCGGGGTGACCTCCTCGGCCAGCTCGGCCAGGTCGAGCCGAAGACGCTGGTCGTTCATCGGGCGCTTCCTTCCAGGACGTACAGCTCGGCGAGCTCGGGTGCGACGGTGCGCAACTTGGCCAGGGCCTTGAAGGTCTGGCTCTTGACGGTGCCGACGGTGACGCCGAGCAGTTCGGCGGCCTCGGCCTCGGTGCGGTCCTCGAAGAAGCGCAGCACCAGCACGGCCCGCTGCTTCGGGGAGAGCTTGGCCAGCGCCGCTCGCAGGGTCAGCCGCAGGGTGGTCTGCTGGGCGTGGTCGGGGCCCGAGTCGCCTCCGCGTGGTTCGGGCAGCTCGCCCGTCATCGACTCGGGCACCCGCCGGCGTCGCCACCAGGAGACCTGCAGGTGATACATGATCTTGCGGGTGTACGCCTCGGCGTTGCCGCTGTCGTGCAGCCGGCCCCACGACCGGTGGGTACGGGCCAGCGCGGACTGGACCAGGTCCTCGGCGAGGTGCTGGTCACCGGTCAGTAGGTAGGCCGAGCGCAGCAGCGCCGGCGTCCGGGCACGGACGAACGAGTCGAACTCACTCAGCAGAGGGTCCACACGAGCCCATCCTTCGGTAGTCGTTGATGTCTTTCCAGACGCCACCTCGGGATCGCCGGGTTGCCGCCCAGCGGGCGATGTGCCCGGCACGTTTCGGCAGCGACCCGGGTAATGACGTCGCCCACCCCGCTGCGCCGGTCGTACGCTGCCCGGATGCTGCTACGTACGTCGACCCTGCTGCTGCGGACCCTGCGCGAGGACCCGGCGGACGCGGAGGTGCCGAGCCACCGGCTCCTGCTGCGCGCCGGCTACGTTCGCCGCGCCGCGCCGGGCGGGTACACCTGGCTGCCGCTGGGCAAGCTCGTGCTGGACCGGGTCACCGAGGTCGTCCGGTCGGAGATGACCGCCATCGGGGACCAGGAGGTGCACTTTCCGGCGCTGCTGCCGGCGGAGCCCTACCGGACCAGCGGCCGGTGGACGGAGTACGGCGACGACATCTTCACCCTGGCCGACCGCAAGGGCGCGGAGCACCTGCTCGCCCCGACGCACGAGGAGATGGCCGCCCTGCTGGTGAAGGACCTCTTCACCTCGTACCGGGACTTCCCGGTGACGCTGTTCCAGATCCAGACGAAGTTCCGCGACGAGGCCCGGCCCCGGGCCGGCCTGCTGCGCGGGCGCGAGTTCCTGATGAAGGACGCCTACTCGTTCGACCTCGACGAGGCCGGGCTGGCGGAGTCGTACGAGCGGCACCGGGCGGCGTACCGACGGGTCTTCGACCGGCTGGGGCTGGACTACACGGTGGTGCGGGCGATGTCCGGGGCGATGGGCGGTTCCGCGTCGGAGGAGTTCCTGGCCGCGACGCCGGTCGGCGAGGACACCTTCGTCGGCTGCACGGCCTGCGACTACGCGGCGAACACCGAGGCGGTGACCACGCGCGCCCCGGCCGCCGGCGACCCGGACGCGCACCCGGCCGGCGAGGTGCACGACACCCCGGAGACGCCCACCATCGCCTCGCTGGTGGAGCTGGCGAACGCCCGCCGGCTGGCCGGCCGGGACGACTGGACCGCCGCCGACACCCTGAAGAACGTCGTGCTGAACGTGCGCCGGCCGGGCGCCGAGTCGCCGGACCTGCTGGTCATCGGGCTGCCCGGCGACCGAGAGGTGGACCTGAAGCGGGTCGAGGCGGCGCTGGCCCCGGCCACCGTGACGGTCTTCGACGGCTGGGCGGAGCGCCCCGAACTGGTGCGCGGCTACATCGGACCGCAGATCATGGCCAAGCTCGGCGTCCGCTACCTGGTCGACCCGCGGGTGGTCACCGGCACCGCCTGGCTGACCGGCGCGAACGAGCCGGGCCGGCACGCCACCGACGTGGTCGCCGGCCGGGACTTCACCCCGGACGGCACCATCGAGGCGGCCGAGGTCCGCCCCGGCGACCCCTGCCCGGCCTGCGACACCGGTGAGCTGACCATGCGCCGGGGCATCGAGATCGGGCACATCTTCCAGCTCGGCCGCCGTTACACCGACGCCTTCGCGCTCGACGTGCTCGGCGCGGCGGGCAAGCCGGTCCGGCCGACCATGGGCTGCTACGGCATCGGTGTGTCCCGGGCGGTGGCCGCGATCGCCGAACAGCACCACGACGAGAAGGGGCTGGTCTGGCCGGCGGCGATCGCGCCGGTCGACGTACACCTGATCGCCGCCGGCAAGGGGCCGCAGCTCGACGCGGCGCTCGACCTCGGCGGGCGGCTCTCCGCCGCCGGCCTGCGGGTGCTGGTCGACGACCGGGTGAACGTCTCCGCCGGGGTGAAGTTCACCGACGCGGAGCTGATCGGCATCCCCCGCGCCGTCGTGGTCGGCCGCCGTCTCGCCGACGGGTACGTCGAGCTGCGCGACCGAGCCGGCGGGGAGCGGGTGGAACTGCCGGTGGACGGTCTGGTCGAGCGGCTCGCCGACGAGGTGGGCGCAGCGCTGCGCAACCGGGTGTAGCGGGCGCGCCACGGGGTACCGCTGCGGGATCGACTACGGGGTTTTTCGGAGGCTCTCATGTACCGGGTCAGTGACGTGATGACGAAGCAGGTGGTCTACCTGTCGACGGAGACCACCCTGGACGAGGCGGCCAGGGTGATGAAGGAGGCGGACATCGGCGACGTGGTGGTCACCGACGGCGCCACCCTCGCCGGCGTGCTGACCGACCGCGACATCGTGGTGCGGGCGGTCGCCGAGCGCAGCGATCCGTCGACCACCACCATCGGTTCGATCATCACCCGCGAGGTGGTGATGATCGAGCAGCACTCCACCGCCTCGGAGGCGGCGTCGCTGATGCGCGAGCGCAACATCCGGCGGGTGCTGGTCTGCGACAACGAGCGCAAGCTGGTGGGCATCGTCTCCCTGGGCGACCTGGCCATGCAGCTCGACCCGACCTCGGCGCTGGCCGACATCAGCGAGGCGGCGCCGAACGCCTGACCCCGTCGACCCGGTGCGCCCGCCCGAGCGGCGGCACCGGGTCGATGGGCGTCGTCACGGCCGATCCGCCGAGCGCCGAGGGTGCCGGGCGGGCGGCGGTAGCCTGACGGGATGCCCGAGATGCCGACGAAGCTGGCCGAGATCGTCGAGGAGTTCGCCGCCGCGCCCCGCGACGTGGTGCTGGAGATGCTGCTCGAATACGCCGACGTCATCCCGCCGCTGCCGCCCGGGGTGGACCGCGAGGGCATGGAGCAGGTGCCCGAGTGCCAGACCTCGTTCTTCCTCCGGGCCGAGGTCAACCCGGACCGGACGGTGAGCACGATCTTCGACTGCCCGCCGGAGGCGCCGACCACCCGGGCCTTCGCCGGCATCCTCGCCGAGGGGCTGGACGGGGCGAGCGCCGACCAGGTGCTGGCCGTGCCGGACGACCTCTACCAGCGGATGGGGCTGGCCCAGGCGATCAGCCCGCTGCGGGTGCGCGGCGGGACGGCCATCCTGGCCCGGCTCAAGCGCCAGGTCCGGGAACAAGCCGGCTGAGCTGGGTGTTCCCCCCGGTTATGGAGATCGAGATCTACGCCGACGTGGTCTGCCCCTGGTGCTGGATCGGCAAGCGCCGACTGGAGCAGGCGTTGGCGTCGTACGGCGGTGACGTGACCGTCCGCTACCGCCCCTTCCAGCTCGACCCCACGCCGGTGACCGAGCCGAGGCCGCTGGTCGAGGCGATGGCCGCGAAGTTCGGTGGCCGCGAGCGGGCGGAGTCGATGTTCGCCCAGGTCACGCAGGTCGCCGCCGGGGTGGGGCTGGACATGCGCTTCGACCGCGCGGTGCAGGCCAACACCTTCGAGGCGCACCGGCTGATCCGGTTCGCCACCGAGCGGGGACTGGCCGAGGAGACGGTCGAGGCGCTCTACGCGGCGCACTTCACCGACGGGGTGGACCTCGGCTCGCGGGACGCGCTGGTCGAACTGGCCGCCAAGGTCGGCCTCGACGAGGGCGGGGTCCGCGACCACCTCGACTCCCCGGCCGGTCGCCGAGAGGTCGCCGCCGACCTGGCTGCCGCCCAGCAGCTCGGGGTGAGCAGCGTGCCCACCTTCGTGCTGGCCGGCAAGTACGCGGTCACCGGCGCGCAGGAGCCGGAGACGCTGCTGGCCGCACTCTCCGAGGTGGAGCGCCGCGAGTCGGGCGCCTGACCGGCCATCGACGGCCGTGATGTTTCACGTGCAACCACATCGACGGGCGTGACCGTTCAGGCCGGCCGGGCCAGCCCGTCGACCACCCGGGCGCCGGGCAGCGCGCCGAGCGCCGGGCCGGGGAGCGCGATCTTGCTGTGCCGCACCCCGGACCCGATGATCACGTGCGGGGTGGCGATCACCCGGGCGTCGACCAGGATCGGCCAGTTCTCCGGCAGGCCGATCGGGGTGATCCCGCCGTACTCCATGCCGGTCAGCTCGACCGCGTCGGCCATCGGGGCGAAGCTCGCCTTGCGGACGTCGAGCGCCCGCCGGACCACGCCGTTGACGTCCGCCCGGGTGGTGGCGAGCACGATGCAGGCGGCGTAGCGGATCTCCCCCTCGCGCTTGCCGGCGACCACCACGCAGTTCGCCGACACGTCCAGCCTCACCTCGTACGCCGCGCAGAAGGCGGCGGTGTCGGCGAGCGTCGCGTCGATCGGGGCGACCAGCACGTCGTCGGCGTCCACCGGGGCCTCGAGCGGCCACTGCTCCAGCGCGGCGGCGACCGGCGGTGCCAGCAGGTCGAGTCGGGCACGGGCCGGTTCGGTCTTCAGCGTCCCCATCACGGTTGCGATCCTCGCACCCGCGGCCCCGATCCGCCCGTCGGCGCCCTGCCCCGCCCCGCCCTGCCCCGCCCTGCCGGCCCGGGCTGAGCGCCCCCGTTTGCGGCGTGTCGGGGTGTCCCCCGCTGCCGAAGCCCCGACACGCCGCAGATGGGGGCCGCCGACGCGGTCAGTTGCCGCTGAGGAAGGCGTTCTCGCGCATGAAGGCCCGGTCGTCGGCGGAGGCCGAGCGAGCCACCCGCTGCACCTGCGGCCGGTGGCTCTCCAGGTCCTCCATGCCGTGCCGGACGGCCAGCCGGATCACGCCGTAGAGGAAGACGAACCCGAAGACGTAGAGGATGACGGTGGCGATGACGGTGAACATGGCGCCACGGTAAGGCGAACGTGAACGGGGAGAGCTTTCATTTCCGGTCGGTTCCCCCGTACGTGTCCGCCAGGTGGTCCGCCCAGGTCCGCCGGCCCGTCGGGGTGGCGGTGGTGGTCAGCCCGCCCGCGCGCAGCGCGCTGCCCAGCCGGCCGGGAATCCGCACCGGCAGCAACGGACGGCGCGAGCCCCGGGCCGCCCGCCAGGCGCGTACCGCCTCGTCGAAGCGGAGCACCTGCGGGCCGCCGTACTCCTCGATGTCGTTTAGCGGGCCGGCGGTGAGCCGTTCGCTGAGCCGGCCGGCGACCTCGTGCTGGTCGACCGGCTGGGCGAGCACCGCCGGGTCACCGATCACCGGGCCGAGCCGGCTCGCCGTCCGCAGCATCGCGTCGAGGAACGGCGGGAACTGGGTGGCCCGCAGCACCGTCCAGGGCACCGGACCGGCGGCCACCACCCGCTCGGCCGCCAGCTTGTGCCGGTAGTAGCCCAAGGGCACCCGGTCGACGCCGACGATCGAGACGTACAGCAGATGGGCGACGCCGGCCGCACCGGCCGCGACGGCCAGTTCCCGGCTGCCCAGCACGTCGACCCGGTGGGTACGCCGGCTGTTCGGCAGCGTCGCCAGGTGCAGCACCGCGTCCACGCCGTCCACCGCCTCGGCCAGCCCGGCCCCGGTCTCCACGTCGGCGACCACCCATTCCGCCGCCGGGTCGTGCCGGGGTCGCCGGCTCATCGCCCGTACGGCGAACCCGTCCGCCCGCAGCCGGGGCAGCACCGCCCGCCCGAGGGTGCCACCGGCACCGGTGACCAGCACCTTCATCTTGACTCCTTCCGGTCGACGACTCGACGGGGCGGCCGGGCCGATCGTGACGTCAGGTGAGCAGGTCGACCCCGATCATCAGGATGAAGAAGGCGATCACGACCTCGCTGACGATCCAGGAGTTCCGGGCGGCCCAGTCCCGCATCCTCGGCAGCACCCGCTCGGCACGCCGCCCCATCACCAGCAGCGCCAGCAGGGGCAGGGCGAGCAGCAGCAGGGTGAGCAGGACGAACGGCAGCAGGTGCCACCAGGGCAGCTCCTGCCGGGCGGCGGTCGCCCCCACGGTCGCCATGGTGATGTCGTCGGCGGGCATCACGACGAAGAGCACCAGGCCGAGCCGGAGGCCGTACCCGGGGCCGGCGTGCCGGAGCCGGCTCATCCAGGCCGGTGGGCCGGTCGAGTGCCGGCGCAGGAACACCACGACGGCCAGCGCGACGAGCAGCGCCAGCACCACCCAGTCGATCGTCGTCCGGATCGTTTCGCGGCGGCCACCGCCACCGCCGCCGCCCGCGCCGACGGTCCGGGCGATCAGCCAGGCGATCGTCGTACCGGTGACCACCACGATCGCCGCGCCGGCCAGGAAGCCCAGCGAGGCCTGCCGGGGCCGGTCCCCGGAGGCGAGGAAGACCGCCGCAACCAGCTGCGTGCCGGCCACCATGACCACGGCCAGCGGCAGCACGGTCAGGATGCTCATCGCCTTCCCATCCTCCCGGCCGACCCCGCCGACCAGGGCCGTTTCGCCGCATCACCCTGAGCCGCCGCCTGATGGCGGGTGCCCCGGCTGCCGCCGGACGAGAAGGCCCGGCGGATCATCAGACCCGGCGGGGGTCGGTCAGCGGAGCGCGGCGGCGGGCACCACCCGCCCGGCGAGGAGCAGCCCGAGCAGGCCGCAGGCCGCCGCGACCGCCAGCATCCCGGCGTAGCCGGCCGGACCCGGCGCCGAGCCGGCGGCCAGGACGGTGCCGGTGAGCGCCAGCACCGTGGCGGCGAAGAGCGAGTCGCCCAGTTGCAGCGACGAGCTGTTGCGTCCCTGCTCGGCGGGGGCGGACAGCTCCAGGGTGAGCACCGACAGGGACGGGAAGAGCAGACCCATCCCGGTGCCGGCCACCGCCCAGCCCGCCACCGCGACCGCCACCGGCACGGCCGGCGCGACCGCCAGCGCGACGGTCGCCGTCCCCAGCGTGATGCAGGCCAGCCCGGCCCGGGGGAACGCCGCCGACGAACGGGGCGCCGGCAGCCGGCCCTGCAACCAGGAGCCGGCCGACCAGGACACCGCACCGACGGTGAGCACCAGGCCCGCGGCCGTCGGCGTGAAGCCGCGCTCCCGGGAGAGCATCAGCGGGATCACCACCTCGGCGCCGGTGAACGCCGCCGAGGCCAGGCCGCGCAGCCCGATCACCGTCGGCAGCCCGCGCGCCGCGCGCAGGAAACCCGTCGGCAGCAGCCGGGGCGCGCAGCACGCCAGGCCGACCAGCGCCAGCACCACCAGCGGTACGGCGAGTGCGCCGCGCTGCTGCCCCCCGTGGTGCAGCAGTGCGGCGCTCACCCCCGCCCCGGCCGCCCAGCCGATCCGGGCCAGCGCCCCGGCGGGCGGCCGACCGGCGGCCGGCGCGGGCAGGGTGCGCAGGCCGGAGTGGACCAGCAGCGCCGCCGGCACCGCCACCGCCGGCACGAGGAGGAAGACCCAGCGCCACCCCAGGTGTTCCACGATCAGCCCGGCCACCGCCGGCCCGACCAGCGACGGTACGACCCAGGCGGCGGCGAACGCCGCGAACACCCGCCGCCGCAGCTCCTCCGGGTACGCCTGCCCGACCACCACGTACAGCGCGACGGAGAGCAGCCCGGAGCCGAAACCCTGCACCGCCCGGCCGACGACGAGCTGCCCCATCGCGGTGGCGGTGCCGGCCAGCAGCAGCCCGGCCACGAAGAGCCCGACCCCGCTCCACATCGGCACCCGGGGACCCCGGGCGTCGCACCAGATCCCGGAGAGCACCATCGCGAGCACCCCGGCGGCGAACGTGCCGCCGAAGGCGAGCGCGTACAGGGCGAGACCGTCCAGGGCGCGGGCGACCGTCGGCATCGCGGTGCCCACCGCCAGCGCCTCGAACGCCAGCAGGGAGACCAGGGCGACGCTGCCCACCGTCATCGCCCGCAGGCGCGGGTCGTACAGGCGGGGAGCCGGGGTGACCGGTGTGGTGGCGGTGGCCGTCACCGGCCCGACCGGCCCACGGGAGATGTGCTCGACATGGCCTCAGCCTGCGACCTCAACCCGGGTTGAGGTCAACCGTGAGCCCGGTCTCGTCAGGCCCGGTCCAGCGCCTCGCCGAACCTCTTGGCGGAAACTTCCGCTGTACCGGGGGCATAACGGGAGGCTCGTCGGGAAGCCAGGCCGCCTGACGAGCGCGGGAGGCGAGATGGCGTACGGCAGCAGCGGCGGGCACGGCGGGGAGCGGGGCCGGCGGCACGGCCGTACCGCTAGATGACGGCGCTGGGCCGGGTCGCCGGTCGCGTGCTCCCGCCGGTGCCACCGCTGGTCGCCGACGCGTCCCGCAGCGTCGGTTCGGCCGCGTCGCGGCTGGCCCGCGTGGCCGGCCTGACCGGGCGCCGGGTCTGGTCCCGCGACGGACGGCACCACATCGAGGTGCACGGGGTCTGCCAGGACGGCGGGGACTTGCTGGCCCGGCAGGTCGAGACGGCGCTGGAACGGATGCCCGGGGTGAGCTGGGCCCGGGTCAACGCGCCCTCCGGCCGGGTGGTGGTGGCCGTCGAGGAGCCGAAGCCCCGGCTGGGTGACCTGATCGCCACGGTGGCTCGCACCGAGCGGGTCTGCCCGCACGAACCGGACCCGGACATCCCACCTCCGCACCCGCCGGAGGACGGACCGCGGACACCCCGGACGCTCGGCGCGCTCGCCTCCGACGCGTTCGGCCTGACCATCTCGGCGGCCACCCGGATCCTGCCCCTCACGCCGGTGCCCGGCGAGGTGGCCGGCCTGCTGGGTGCGATCGACCTGCACCCCAAGCTGCACCGGCTGGCCGACCGGGGAATGCCCGCCGACCCCCGCGCCGAGGTGCTCTTCCCGCTGGTCGAGGCGGTGGTCCAGGGCATGACCGGCGGCTGGACGGGCATCGTCCTGGACAGCGTGCAGCGGATCGTGCAGTGGGGTGAGGCGCGGGCGCAGCTCTCCGCCTGGAACAAGGCGGAACCACGGCTGACCGGCGATCCAGAGCGGGCCGTCGCCCGCTCGCCGGACAGCGAACGGGGCCAGCCGAAACCCGACGGCCCCGTCGAGCGGTACAGCAGCTGGGCGCTGGCCGCCGGGGCGGCGGCCGGGGCCGCCGCACTGCCGGTCGTCGGCCGTAAGCGGGCCGCCGCGCTCGCGCTCTCCTCGCTGCCGAGGGCCCCGGGCATCGGCCGTGAGGGGTTCGCCGCCCAACTCGGCCGGATGCTCGCCCGGCGCGGCGTGATCGCCATGGACCGGATGGTGCTGCGCGAACTCGACCGGATCGACACCGTGGTGCTCGACGCGGCCGTGCTCGCCTCGGCGCGGGGCGTGCTCGCCGACCTGGCTCCGCTCGGCGACGCGGCGACCGGCGAGGTGGCCGCCCGCGCGTTCGCGCTCTTCGACCCGGCCGATCCGGACGCCTCGCGGGAGGCGGACGGCTGGCGGCTCGGCCCGCTCGACGGGCTCGACGTCGCCGATCCCGGGGACACGCCGGACAGCCGCCGGCTGCGCGACGGCGGCGGCCGGCTCCTCGGCCTCGCCCACCAGGACACCCTCGCCGCGGTCCTCCGGGTCGAGCCCGAGCCGGCGCCGGGCGTCGAGGCGCTGCCCACCGCCGCCCGGCACGCCGGGCTACGGCTCGTCGTGGGCGGCGACGACCCGCAGCGGTACGCCTTCGCCGATGCCGTGCTGCCCGGCGGTGACCGCCTCGCCGAGTCGGTGCGCACCCTGCAGCGCGACGGCGGGGTGGTGCTGGTGGTGTCCGGGGACCGGGCGGCGCTCGCCGCGTCCGACTGCGGTCTCGGCGTGGCCGACCCGGAGGCGTTGCCGCCCTGGGGCGCCCACCTGCTGGTCGGCACCGACCTGCGAATTCCGGCACTGGTGATCGAGGCGGCCGGGGTGGCCCGCCGGATGACCCGGCAGAACATCCGGCTCGCCGTGGCCGGCGCCGGCTTCGGCGCGTTGGGCGCGCTCACCGCCGAGCGCGAACAGCTCCCCGGCCGGGCCCTGTCGTCGGTGAACGGCGCGGCGGCGCTGGCCTTCGCCCACGGGGTGTGGCGGGCCCACCGGCTGCCCCACCCGGACGGTACGCCCGCTCCGCCCACCACCGCCTGGCACCTGATGCCGGCGGAGACCGTACTGCGGCAGCTCGGCACCACTCCCCGCGGGCTCGGTGAGACCGAGGCGCGCCGCCGGCGGACGGACGGCACGGGCGGGGGACCGGGAGCGGGCGGCGGCCTGCTCCGCGCCTTCGTCGACGAGCTGTCCAACCCGCTCACCCCGGTCCTGGCCGGCGGGGCGGTGCTCTCCACCGCGTTCGGTTCGCCGGTCGACGCCGCCCTGGTCGGTACGGTGGTGGGCGGCTCCGCGCTGATCGGCGCGATCCACCAGCACCACACCGAACGCTCACTCGCCGAGTTGCTGTCCCGCTCGGCGGTGACCGCGCGGGTCCTGCGGGACGGCACCGAGCGGGTGCTCGCCGCCGACGAACTGGTCCCCGGTGACGTGGTCACGCTGGCCACGGGTGACGCGGTGCCGGCCGACTGCCGGGTGCTCACCGCCGACGGCATGGAGGCGGACGAGTCCTCGCTGACCGGGGAGTCGCTGCCGGTGGGCAAGTCCGTCGAGCCGGTGGTCGCCGCCGCCGTGGCGGACCGCCGCTCGATGCTCTACGAGGGCACCACCGTCGCCGCCGGTCACGGCACGGCCGTGGTGGTGGCGACCGGTGCCGCCACCGAGTCCGGCCGGAGCCTCGCGCTGGCCCGGCAGGCTCCGCCGGTCAGCGGGGTGGAAGCCCGGCTCGGCAAGCTGACCAGTGCGGCACTGCCGCTGGCGGCCGGGTCGGCGATCGCGGTGGCCGGGGCGGGACTGCTGCGGGGCGTACCGCTGGCGGAGACGGCGGCGACCGCCGCGAACCTGGCGGTGGCGTCGGTGCCGGAGGGGCTGCCGTTCCTGGTCAGCGCCGCGCAGCTGGCCGCGGCCCGGCGGCTGGCCGAGCACGGCGCGCTGGTCCGCAACCCGCGCACCATCGAGGCGCTGGGCCGGGTCGACGTGCTCTGCTTCGACAAGACCGGCACCCTCACCGAGGGCAGCCTGCGGCTGACGGGCGTCGGCGACGACGGCCGGTACACCCCGGTGGACCGGCTCGACGACGCGCTGCGCCCGATCCTCGCCGCCGCGCTGCGGGCCACCCCGGCCGCGGACGACCCGGACGAGCTGCCCCAGCACACCGACCGGGCGGTACGCCACGGCGCCCGGGAGGCCGGGGTGGTGGAGCAGGTCGGCGCGGACGACTGGGCGGCGGTCGGCGGGCTGCCCTTCGAGCCGTCCCGCGGCTACCACGCCACCGTCGGGCGGACCGGTGACCGGCTGCTGCTCAGCGTGAAGGGGGCACCGGAGACGGTGCTGCCCCGGTGCAGCACCCGGCGGATGGCGGACGGCCGGGAGGTGCGCCTGGACGACAAGGGGCGGGCCGGGCTGCACGGTCTGCTCGCCGATCGGGCCAGGGCCGGTCACCGGATCCTCGCCGTGGCCGAGTGCCGGGTCGGCGCCGAGACGGTCAGCGACGACGAGGTACGCGACCTGGTCTTCGTCGGCTTCCTCGCCCTCGCCGACGGGGTACGCGAGAGCGCCGCCCCCGCCGTACGCCGGATCCGGCAGGCCGGCGTGCACACCATCATGATCACCGGGGACCATCCGGCCACCGCCGAGGCGATCGCCTCGATCATCAGCCCCGACCACGAGGCGCAGCGGGTGGTGACCGCCACCGAACTGGACCGGCTCGACGACGACGCGCTCGGCGAGCGGCTGGCCCGCACCGACGTGGTCGCCCGCTGCACCCCGACGCACAAGGTGCGGATCATCCAGGCGTTGCAGAAGTGCGGCCGTACCGTCGCGATGACCGGCGACGGCGCCAACGACGCCCCGGCGATCCGGCTGGCCGACGTGGGTATCGCCCTCGGTCAGCGGGGCACCCCGGCCGCGCGGGCCGCCGCCGACCTGGTGGTCACCGACGACCGGCTGGAGACCATCATCGCCACCCTGGTCGAGGGGCGGGCGATGTGGTCCTCGGTACGCCACGCGCTGAGCATCCTGGTCGGCGGCAACCTCGGCGAGATCGCGTTCAGCGTGCTGACCGCCGCGGCGACCGGCCGGTCCGCGCTCACCGGTCGGCAGCTGCTCCTGGTCAACCTGCTCACCGACCTGGCGCCGGCGCTGGCCATCGCGGTCCGGCCACCCGGCGCCGACCACGCCGACGGGCTGCTGCGCGAAGGCCCGGACACCTCGCTCGGCGAGACGATGACCCGGGAGATCAGCCTGCGCGCGGGGGCCACCACCCTCGGCGCGACCGCCGGCTGGACGCTGGCCCGGTACACCGGGCGGCGGAAGCGGGCCGGCACGGTGGCGCTGGTGTCGCTGGTCGGCACCCAGCTCGGGCAGACGGTGCTGGCCGGCGGCACCAGCCCGGCGGTGCTCGCCTCCACCGCCGTGTCGCTCGGCGTGCTGGGCACGGTGGTGCAGACGCCGGGGTTGAGCCAGTTCTTCGGTTGCACCCCGCTCGGGCCGGTCGGGTGGGGGATCGCGGCCGGTTCCGCGCTCGGCGCCACCTTCGCCAACGGTGCGCTGACCCGGCTGGTCGAGCGCTTCCCGCCGAGCGGCGACGGAACGTCCGGGGACGGGTCGACCGGGGACGAGACGGCCGGTGACGACGGGGCCGCGCCGGAGGAGACGTCCGGTCGCTAGGGCGGCGGGCCGCATGGCCGCGCCCGTCGGCGGGTACGGGCCGGGTGGAGGTGGACACGTGGAGACGGATCAGCCGAACGTGACGTTCATCGGCACCGCGACGACGGTGCTGCGGATCGGGGGATTCACCCTGCTGACCGATCCGAACTTCCTGCACCGGGGCCAGCGGGCGTACCTGGGCAAGGGGATGTGGTCCCGGCGCAGCACCGAGCCGGCGCTGACCATCCCCGAACTGCCCGCCCTGGACGCGGTGGTCCTGTCCCACCTGCACGGTGACCACTTCGACCGGGTGGCCCGCCGGGGACTCGACCGGGAACTGCCGATCATCACCACCCGGCAGGCCGAACGGAAGCTGCGCCGCTGGGGATTCCGGGCCGCCGAGGGACTGCCCACGTGGCGCTCCCGGGAGCTGCACCGGGGCCCCGCCACGCTGCGGCTGACCTCCTTGCCCGGCCAGCACGGCCCCGGGGTCATGGACCGGCTGCTGCCCGACGTGATGGGCACGATGATCGACCTGGAACGCGACGGGACGCGCCGGTTCCGCCTCTACGTCACCGGGGACACCCTGCGCCGCCCGCAACTGGCCGAGATCCCGCAGCGGTTCCCGGACATCGACGCGATGCTGATCCACCTCGGCGGCACCCGGATCGCCGGCATCCTGCTCACCATGGACGCGAAACAGGGCGCGGACCTGGTCGAGCTGGTCCGGCCGAAGCTGACCGTGCCGATCCACTACGACGACTACCCGGTGTTCCGGTCGCCGCTGCGGCACTTCGTCGAGGAGGCGAAGCGGCGGGGCCTGATCTCCGGCGTACGGACGATCCTGCGGGGCGAGACCGTGCCGCTGACCGTCTGAGCCGCCCCTCGTACGCCGATCGCCGCCGCCCGGCGCGGAGCCGGGACGGCGGCGATCGACGGTGCGGGACCGGTCAGGAGCGCTCGGAGATGGCCTCGATCAGGTCGCCCACCGGGCGCTCCGGCAGCGACCGGGCCACGTCGGCCACGGCCACGATGCCGACGAGCTCGTGCCCGTCGATCACCGGCAGCCGGCGGACCTTGTGCTGACCCATCGTGCGCAGGATCTCCGCGGCGTCGTCGTCGGCGCCGATGGTCACCGCCTCGCCCTGGGCGAGTTCACCGGCGGTCACGTTGGCCGGGTCCTTGCCCTGCGCGAGGACCTTGACCACGATGTCGCGGTCGGTGAGCATGCCCTTCAGCTTGTTGTCGTCGCCGCAGATCGGCAGCGCGCCGACGCCCAGGTCGGCCATCCGCTTGGCGGCGGCCCGCAGGTCGTCCTGCTCGCGGACGCAGGTCACGTCGTGGGTCATGATGTCGCGTGCGGTCGGCATGGTGACACCTCGCTTTCCGGGGGTTGGTAGCTGAATCGGTACCCTCGGTCCGCCCGGCCATGCATCCGACCCTCAGCCGGCCGCGTCCCAGGTGGCGGCGGCGCGGCGCAGCCGGTCGTTGATCGCGCGGCCCACCCCGGCGTCGGGGGCCGCCTCCGCCAGGATCTCGGTCACCCCGGCCGCGTCGAGCCGGTGCAGCGCGTCGAAGAGCCGGGCGGCGGCCTCCGTCACGTCCCCGGCGGGCGAGAGCACCTCGACCGCCGCGTACCCGTCGGCCGGCCGCTCCCGGAAGGCCAGGAAGCCGCGCCGGCCGCCGTCGGCGGGCGCCGGCTGCGCCCCGGCCACCACCCGCAACGGGGTACGCGGCGCGTAGTGCGCCGCCAGCGTCCCGGGCGCCACCGGCTGGCCCGAACTGCCCGGCCGTACGCTCACCGGCCCGACCGCCTCGATCAGTTCCTCCAGGGCGAGCGCACCGAGCCGCAGCACCACCGGCTGGGCGCCCCGCGCGTCCACGATGGTCGACTCGATTCCGCAGCGCGTCGGCCCGCCGTCGAGCACCACGTCCACCGCCGCGCCCAGTCCCTTGACCACGTGTTCGGCGCGGGTCGGGCTAAGCTGCCCGAACCGGTTGGCGCTGGGGGCCGCCACCGGCACCCCGGCGGCCCGGATCAGGGCGCGGGCGGACGGCTCGTCCGGCACCCGGACGGCCATGGTGTCCAGCCCCGAGGTGACGATCGGCGGAATCTCGGCGGGCCGGTCCACGATCAGGGTGAGCGGCCCCGGCCAGAACCGCTCGGCCAGCGCGGCCACCGCCGGGGGCACCGGCCCGACCAGCTTCTCCAGGTCGGCGGCGTCGGCCAGGTGGGTGATCAGCGGGTCGAAGCTGGGCCGGGCCTTGGCCTCGAAGATCCGGGCGGCGGGGCGGGCGTCCAGCGCGTTCGCGCCGAGGCCGTAGACGGTCTCGGTGGGGAAGGCCACCAGCCCACCGTCGCGCAGGACGGCGGCGGCCTCGGCGATGCCGCTGTCGGCGGGCAGGACGCGTGGGGATCCGGTGCTCACGCCTCGACGCTAGCCTGCCGGTCTCCCGGCCGGCCGCACGGATGTCGCACCGGTGGGCCTTGTCTTGCCGGTGGCGGTCCCGCAGGGTCTGTTGGCTCATCGGGCCCGGATCGGGAGACGCGGCCGGTCAGCTACGCCGACGCATCATCGCAATCCCCACTGACCACGGATTGCTCATAGGCCCAAGGGGACTTTGGAAGCTCGCTTGTTCGAATGGAAAGGGGAATGCCCCGCTCCTTTCCACTTTCAGAATATAGCGCAGTGGGGGTCTTGCGGCAAGACCGGGGTGGTGCCGCAGAATCGTCGGCCGAGGCCACGACCTGCGGAAACGGAAGTCACTAAATGCGAGTGTTGTTGTCGACGTATGGTTCGCGCGGCGATGTCGAACCGCTGGCGGGACTCGCGGTGCGATTGCGGGAACTCGGCGCGGAGGTGCGGGTGTGCGCGCCGCCGGACGAGGAGTTCGCGGTGCTGCTGGCCGGTGTCGGCGTGCCGCTGGTGCCGTTCGGCCCGTCGGTGCGCGCGCTGGTGACCGGCATGGCGGCGCGGTCCGCGCCGGACCCGTTCCGGCTCGCGGCCGAGTTGGTCGCCGCGCGCTTCGACACGCTCGCCGCGGCGGCCGAGGGATGTGACGCGCTGGTCGCGACCGGACTGATGCCGGCCGGGGCACGGTCGGTGGCCGAGAAACTCGGCATCCGCTACGTATACGCGTGCTTCCAACCGTTCGAACTGCCGTCGCCGCACTACCCGCCGCCGCCGCGGCCGGGCCGGCCGTTCCCGGCCGACGTGACCGACAACCGGGTGCTGTGGAACCTGGACGCCGAGCGCGTGAACGCGCTGTACCGCGCGGCACACGACGGCCACCGGGCGTCGATCGGCCTGCCACCGGTGGACAACGTCCGTGACCACGTCTTCACCGACCAGCCGTGGCTGGCGGCAGACCCGGCCCTGTGCCCGTGGCAGGGCCGGACAAGCCTCGACGTCGTACAGACCGGGGCGTGGATCCTGCCCGACGAACGCCCGCTCCCGGCCGAGGTGGAGGCGTTCCTGGACGCCGGCGCACCCCCGGTGTACGTGGGCTTCGGCAGCATGCCCATGCGCGCCTCGACGGACGTCGCCCAGGTGGCCATCGAGGCGATCCGCGCACAGGGCCGCCGCGTACTCGTCGGGCGCGGCTGGGCGGACCTGGCCCGGATCGACGACCGGGACGACTGCCTCGCGGTCGGCGAGATCAACCAGCAGGCGCTGTTCGGCCGGGTGGCCGCCGTCGTGCACCACGGCGGCGCGGGCACCACGACGGCGGCCGCCCGGGCCGGCGCGCCCCAGGTGGTGGTACCCCAGATCGTGGACCAGCCGTACTGGGCCGGCCGGGTGGCCGAGCTGGGCATCGGCGCGGCACACGACGGTCCGACTCCGACCCTCGACTCGCTGTCGGCCGCGCTCGGGACGGCCCTGACCCCCGAGACGCGAGCACGAGCGAAGGCCGTCGCCGGCACGATCCGCACCGACGGGGCGACGGTGGCCGCGGAACTGCTGCTCGAAGCGGTCAGCCGGGAGAAGCCGCCGGTGTCCGCGTGAACACGCGGGATTCGGCGAGCCAGGACCTCGATCGCAAGCGACCTCAGATCGGAACCGATCAGATGACTCCTCGGACCACCAGCGCATTCGACCTTCCCGACCATCTCTCGCCCAAGGCCGACACGGCGCTGATCGCCCGCGACGAGCAGCACTTCGCGGCCATCGCGGAGAGCCTCGAGCAGTTGTTCGCCGACCTGTCCGACCGTCTCGACGCCGCGCGCAAGGCGCCTGGCGGCAAAGGCCGGCAGGCGGTGGACCGGGACATGGAGGTCCGCCGGCTGGCCGCCCGCCTGCGCGCACTGCGTCGCTTCGGGCTGGACCTCTGCATCGGACGCATGGTCAGCGCGGACAACCCCGAGCCCGTGTACGTCGGACGGCGTGGCCTCACCGACAGCACGGGTCGCCGGCTGTTGCTCGACTGGCGCTCCCCCGCGGCCGAGCCGTTCTTCGGAGCGACCCACGCCAATCCGATGGGTCTGGCGAGCCGCCGCAGGTACCGCTGGACCCGCGGCCGCATCAACGACTACTGGGACGAGGTGTTCACCCCGGACGGGTTGGAAGGGCACGCCGCGCTGGACGACCAGTCCGCCTTCATCGCCAGCCTGGGCGGCAGCCGGTCGAGCCGGATGCGGGACGTGCTCGGCACGATCCAAGCCGACCAGGACGCCATCATCCGCGCGGGATCCCGCGGCGCGCTCGTCGTCGACGGCGGTCCGGGCACCGGCAAGACGGTCGTCGCGCTGCACCGCACCGCCTACCTCCGCTACGCCGACCCGCGCCTCGGTCACCGCCGGGGCGGCGTGCTGTTCGTCGGTCCGCACCAGCCCTACCTCGCGTACGTCTCCGACGTCCTGCCCAGCCTCGGCGAGGAGGACGTGCAGACCTGCACCCTGCGGGATCTCGTGCCCAGGGGCGCCGCGGCAACCGTCGAAGCCGACCCGGAGGTGGCCCGCCTGAAGTCGTCCGCGGACCTGGTGAAGGCGATCGAGACGGCCGTCAGGTTCTACGAGGAGCCGCCGGCCAAGGGCATGACGGTCACGGTCGGCGAGTCCGACGTCTGGCTGAGCGCCGACGAGTGGGCCGAGGCGTTCGAGGCGCCGGGCCCCGGTACCCCGCACAACGAGGCGCGTGACGAGATCTGGGAGGAGCTGCTGACGATCCTGACGGACAAGTACGACGGCGACGAGCCGGACGAGCTGGTCCGCAGGTCGTTGCAGCAGAACAGGGAACTGCTCACGACCCTCAACCGTGCCTGGCCACTGCTCGAAGCGACCGACATCGTCGCAGACCTGTGGTCGGTACCCGCCTACCTACGCAGGTGCGCTCCCTGGCTCAGCCCGGATGACGTGCGGAAGTTGCAGCGCGCGGACGCCCAGGCGTGGACGGTGTCCGACCTGCCGCTCCTGGACGCGGCACGGCAGCGGCTCGGCGACCCGGAGGCCTCCCGGCGCAACAGGCGGCACGACGCCATCGTCGCCGTCGAACGGGAGCGCAGGGCCACGGTCATCGACGAGCTGATCGAGGCTCATGCCTATGACGACGGCGAGGGTGTGCTGTCGAGCCTGCGCCAACTCGATCTCCAGGATGCCCTGGTCGAGGACGAGGCGACACTGCCCAGCACCGAGCCGGACCGGCTCGCCGGCCCGTTCGCGCACATCGTCGTGGACGAGGCGCAGGAACTGACCGACGCGGAATGGCAGATGTTGCTGCTCCGCTGCCCGTCCCGGAGCTTCACCATCGTCGGGGACCGGGCTCAGGCCCGGCACGGGTTCACGGAGTCTTGGCAGGAACGGCTCGAGCGGATCGGGCTCGACCGGATCAACCTGGCCTCGCTGAGCATCAACTACCGGACGCCGAAGGAGGTCATGGCGGAGGCCGAGCCGGTCATCCGGGCCGTACTCCCGGACGCCAACGTGCCGACCTCCATCCGCAGCAGCGACATTCCCGTCGTACACGGATCCGTCTCTGACCTGAGCCCGATCCTCGACGCCTGGCTCGCCGCGCACAGCGACGGGATCGCGTGCGTCATCGGCGATCCCACGTTCCAGGCGACGTCCCGCGTCCGGTCGCTGACCCCGGAACTGTCCAAGGGGCTCGAGTTCGACCTGGTCGTCCTCGTCGACCCCGAGTCGTTCGGCGAAGGGATCGAAGGAGCGGTCGACCGCTACGTGGCGATGACCCGAGCGACCCAGCAACTCGTCGTCCTGAACCCCTGAGCCGCGAGGCAGTGGCGGACCCGCCGCGGGGAACCGCGTTGCCGGCCGGACTGCCGGCTGCAAGGCTTCGACGATGATCGACAAGCCTGGCGTCGACGAGCGGTTGCTGGCGGCGGAGGTGGCCGCCGCCTGGGCCGTGGACATCGCCGGTCTCGTCTTCATGCCGGTGGGGCTCGACGGGCACGCATGGGCGTACCGGGTGGACACGTCCGACGGCGAGCGCTACTTCCTGAAGATGCGACGCGGCGAGTTCACCCGGGCGGCCGTCCTGCTGCCCGGTTTTCTCCGAGCGCAAGGCGTCCGGCAGGTCGTAGCGCCGATCGACCTGCCGGACGGCGGAGCCAGTCGCGGGTTCGGGGACTACCGGCTGCTGCTCTACCCGTTCCACAACGGCGGCAGCCTGTGGGGCCGCGGCCTCACCGACCGCCAGTGGATCGAGTACGGCGAGTTCCTGGGTCGGCTGCATGCGGCCACGCCGAGGGCCGACATCGCCGCGGTCCTGCCGGTCGAGACCTACCGATCGAGCGCGGGCGAGCGGCTGCAGACTCTCGGCGGGCAGGCTGCGGCGAGCGAGGCCCTCGGCGCCTTCTGGGACCGGTACGGCGCCGCGCTGCATCGGTTGTCGGAAACGGTGGACAACCTCGCCTCCCGCGTGACGCACGGTCGACACGTCATCTGCCACGCCGACATCCACCCCGGCAACCTGATCGCTGACGGCGACGGTCCGCTGCACGTCGTGGACTGGGATGCGCCGATCCTCGCGCCGCGCGAGCGGGACCTGATGTTCGTCTACAGCCAAGACTTCGGCGACCACCCGATCAACGCGCACCGCGCCGAACTCTTCCGCCGAGGCTATGGGCCGCTGGAACCGGACCAGACCATGCTGAGCTACTACCGCAGCGAGCGGCACCTCGACGACGCCGCCGTCTTCTTAGGCAGCATCCTCGACTCCGCAGCCAGTCCAGAATCTCGAGTCAACGACCTGCACTGGCTGACCCGCATCGCCGAGACCGTCGCCGACCCCAGCTACGCGGCCTGAGCCTCTCGCAGCCAGCGAGCACGGCGGATCACGTTGATAGAGGTACGCGCCCTGGTGGCTGAAGCGCGGGAGCGCTGCAAGCGGCTGCGTAGTGCGACAGCACGCAACGACCGGGCGTACGTAGCCTGAAACGGCACCAGTCGCGCCCTCCGTCAGGGGTCACGCGGGGGATACCGAACCCGGCCGAGTGTCGATAGTGTCCACCGGTCGCACACCGCCCGTTCATCTGGAGGACTCCGTCATGAGGTTCGGACTTCCGTGGCTGCCCCGAACGGTGGCCACCGCGCTGCTTCTTCTCGGAGGGGTCGGCGTGCCCGCAACGTCCGCCTCGGCGGCGCCGGCGGGTCCGGACCTCACTGTCGACCTGGCCGGCGGGACGATTCCGCTAGGGGTCACGAAGAAGACGCTGCACCTGAAGCTCAGCAACCGGGGCGACGCGACCCCGGCCCGGGTCGTCGTCCGGGTCGACGCGTCGGAGCTGGACAAGTTCGATTTCAAGATTTCGCTCTGGCCGACCGGCGGGCTGGCTGAGTGCGACGGCGATGTCTCCGGCTGGTACTGCGACCTGCTGCCGGATCGGCTTCCAGGGCCGGGCGAGACGGTGGAGCTTCCCGTCGTCGCCACCGTCCAGACCCGAGAGCCCCTCGCAGGCCGGATCAAGGTGACGGTCGATGTCAAGCCGGTCGACACGAATCCGGCCGACAACACGAAGTGGTTCCCGATCGAGGTGGTGGATCACCCCGAAGCCGACCTTTCGGTGGTGGCGCCGGACGTGACGCAGTCGGTGCGGGTCGCTGCCGACGGCAGCCTCGCATCCACCGGCACGTTGAATCCGGGCGAGACGGGCGCGGTGCGCTACACGATCGCCAACCAGGGGCGGAAGCCGGTCGATGGCGTCAAGGTCGAACTGCGCGCGCCCACGGGCGCGACGTTCACCAGCCCGCCGGATGGATGCGTCCTCAGTGACGCCGGGCGTGCGGCGGTCTGCACCTACGACCGGCTGGCCCTCGTTCCTGTCGACCAGGACACCGACCCGAACGACCAGCTCCACTCCGCCGTCGAGCTGTACCACCTGGTGACGGTGCCGGCCGCGACGAAGGCGCCGGTCACGTTGCGGAACGGGACCGTCCGGGTCGAGGGCCTGAGCAACCCGCGGTCGGACCTCTCCAGCCCGGCGCGGAGCGACCTTCCCACGAACGCCGTCGCCGTTCGGGCGGCCGACGTGGACGACAGCGACAACCAGGACGGGTTCGCGGTCGTGGTGGCCGCGAACAGCAGCGGCGGAGGTAATGGCGGCAGCCCCGGTGACGGTGGCGGCGCTGGTGGTGGCGGCAGCTTGCCGATCACCGGGCCTCAGGCCGGGCTGACCGCCGGGGCCGGCCTCGCCATGCTGGTGGGTGGCGGCCTGATGCTGCTCCTGGCCCGCCGACGCCGGGCCATCCGGTGACCCTCGACGGGTGACCGCTGTCGGCGGTGCGCAGATGGCCCTCCGATCGTGCGGTCCGCGACGGACGCGATGCTCCGCAGCTGGCGCTGCCTTCAAAAGTTCCCGGGATGATGTCGGATCGCTGCACAGCCATTCGTAGAACGAGTGTGCGGCGGCCGGGCCGCCGGATACGAGGAGTCGGGTAAGGCCCTCGTCCGGGGAACTGCGAGGAGACGACAGTGACGGAGTACCTGATCACCTTCAACGACGAGTGGGTGCCCGACCACACGGCGGAGGAACTGCGCGAGAAGGCCACGGCCGTCCGGGTTGTGATTGAGGAGATGCAGGCTGACGATGTCCTGATCTTCACCAACGGCGGGCTCGACCGGTCCACCGCAATGTGCAGTGTCGAGCCGGTTGACGGCAAGCCGATCTTCACCGACGGTCCGTACGTCGAGTCCAAGGAGCACCTCGGCGGCTTCGTGGTCGTTGACGTGCCTGACGACGCGGCGGCGCGGTACTGGGCCGGCAGGCTCGCGACGGTGCTCGACTGGCCGCAGGAGGTGCACCGGTTCCGCGGTCCCGGGCAGGCCCGGCGTAGCGGCTCTGGACAGAAGTGAGCAGGGTGCCCAGGTACGCGCTGTCCGTCTACGGACCGGCCGAGCGCACCGAGCTCGGCTGCCGTTGACCTGCACGCCCTGTCGTCTCGCGTCTGCCCATGACCGGGCCAGCCGGCAGGCTTGGCTGTACGAATGGCTGTACAGCCAAGCCTGCGTGGCCGCCGAATCCCGTTGGGGCCTACCTCAGGTAGCCGCGCTCATCCATGACGTAGGTCGGCTCCCCGAGGAACGTGTCGACCGGAACCTGACCGTGAGCGACATTCAGAGTGTCGAGCCGGTACGACCAGTCGCCGGTGCAGCACCCTACGAACCGGTAGTTGATTTGCCAGCGCAGCCACTCGCCGGGCTTCAGGAGCAGAACCGGCGGTCGGCGATGGCGCCGCGGCATCCCCCGCGATGACGCATCGAGCTGCACCCGAAGCCGCCCATCGACCTGGCGCAGCTGCACGCCGTCAACGGGCAGCGCCAGCTGCGTAGTGGAGTGCGGTCGGAACTCGTCGGACTCGCCTTGGAGGACTTCGTGTACGAGTGGTGCCGTCTCGGTAGGCAACCGAAAGGCAACCGGTGCCGCATTCCGCTTCGCCGCGGCCGTGCCGCCCCGAAACTGCTTCGTCCACGACGTCCGCACCCACTGCACTACCGGCTCCATGCGGGCAATCTTCGGGACTCGACAGGCATCAGGCAACGGGAAAGCGATCCCCCAGCGCTGGCCTTGGGGATGGCGGTCGGATCGGCCCGGCTCGCCGTTCACCCTAAATCTCGGCAATAAGGGCAGGTTCCAGAGGTGCTGGTGGCGTCCAGAGGACTTGAACCCCTAAGCCGCGAGCGCCTTTCGCATTGGGTGGAATCGGGCTCATCGACGCCCCGACCTCGGCCGGCGCTGTCAGTGCCTCTCGACGCTTCACAGCGCTTGCGGTGCTCAGGTGTACTGGCGTTGCACTAGTTGATCTTCGTGAAGCGTCCGCTGTCGCGGTCACGCCGACCCGGATCCTTTGCGGGAGTACCCGAGAGCGTCATACAGCCAGTGATCGAAGTACCGGTCCAAGGCGGCGGCGTCCGCGAGGTCCAGAGCTAGCCACTCTTGCGCCGCACGGACCATCTCCAGACTCGCCTCCTCCTCTTCCTGAGGCTTGAGTTCAACCCAGTCAGTGAGCGCCGCCCATTGAAGGTAGAGATTGAGTCTCAGCGTGTCGTTGAGGTCTGTAGGTCCCAACTCACCCCAGAGGTCGACCGCAGCCTCGTAGGTACGGTTCGCCACCAGAACCTGCCGGAGCAACCGGTTGATGTCGTCCAGATCGAGCTCAGTGCCCTCGCGGTAGATGCTGGTCACGCTACGAGCCTTCCAGCCGACCCTCACCTTGCAAAGATCAAGACTGTTGCCGGCTGGTGTCGACCCTTGCCGTTGACCTGCTCGACTCGTCGACCACGGCCGCTCGTCACCTGTGCCTGTCTGCCGGCTTGGCTGTACGGATGGCTGTACAGCCACACGGTCGGGTTTGACATGATCACGACGTGCCCGACCCCGAGCCCGCCGCCGGCAGTCCGCCGCCGGAGCCGTCTGCGCCGACGGCGCGTAACGAACTGCCCACACTACTCGTGCTGCTGCTCGCCTCGGCCGTTCTGCTGGCGCTGTGTTTCGGCTGTGCCGCCTTCTGGCTGTACGACTAACTGGCCGTCCTCGCTGGGCCCGGAGCGTCAGTTTGGAAGAGCGTGCTCAAGCGGTCGTGATGCCCGAAACGCCTGCGGGCGACGGTCCGCCCGGTTGCGTCACGTGCCCGCTGATGCCCGCTGCGCACCACGCTTACTGGCCCACAGATGGCCCATGGTGGCCTTTGGCGGGTTCCTCCAAGTCGACGGCTTCCAGCCACCCATAGTCGTAGCCGAGGTCGTCTAAGCGACTCCGGAGCCAGTTGCGTTTGCGTCCTGACGAGACCCGCCACACGTATCGCAGCCCTTCCGCAGCCCGGTGCCGCCGTTCGGGCGCGAGGTATCCGGGCAGGTTGTGGCAGAGGTCAGCGAGTTCATTTATTCGGTCACATCGCTTGGCCAGTGCTTTTGTTGACTGGTCCGCGGTCAAGGGCGATGTCTGGGAACGAATCTCGATGAACGCCAGGTGTAGCAGCATCGCCACCGCATCCTGAGTGACTGCCTCTGGTGGCCCCTGCACAGACATGGGCGTTCCTCCTGGCGGACGGTATCAGTGCTGGCCGCCGGTCTGCCCCCATCTCCCGGATAGGTTCCAAGGACTGCGGCGGCCGGTCGGGGTCAAGGGTGGCCGTAGGCCATCGGCGTGCCGACGCGCAGCGCCCTTGACGCCGGGCGGGTGGCGTAGAGGATCGGCATCCGGGGGATGGGTCACGCCCTGGTCCTCGTCGTCATCGAACCGCGGGCGGTGCCCACGAGAGTTCAGGGGCAAGCAGCTCCGCTGCGCGGCAGCCGGTCGCCCCGACCTCGACGGGGAGCAGCCCAGAGATCGTCTCGCCTCAGTGCTCGTGGTGGTTCCGTCAGCGTGGCCGGCCGGCCCGGCCGATGCCGGCCGGAGGTCGCCCGCAGGCCGGGGCCGGGCCGGCGCGGCCCGCTTGCGGGCCGCCTTGATCTGATAGAGCGGAACTCGGCAACGCATACCGCCTAGGGCTATGTCTGGTCCCCCCACGTGCTTGACGAATCCGTCCCAGGACGTGCACGACAGCGGGCTTTGATGGCTCGACCAGCCCGGTGACGGTGGGTGACAGCCGAGCCTGGCATGATCGCTGCCAATTCCCTGGGTGTGCTGGTAGTGCTGGAGGATGTGTGCCATACCTGCCTGACCTGACCACGGTGTTGATCGACGGTGCTCGGATCACACAAGACGGCGTCGAGTACGTGATCAAGGCGCGTCCGGTTGGCATGGTGACGCTGCCGAGCGGTCAGGTTGTCGGTTGCGATCCGTTGATTGCCCCCGACACAGCGGCGCCGTTCACGGTCACGGTTGCGCCAGGTCGGTATCGGCTATACGCGTGGGTGGCGGCAGTCCGCCAGACCGGGAGTGAACCACAGGACCGCACCGCTGCTCTCCAACTCGTTGTCAGGGATCTACCGACGATGCGCTGGGAGCTGGCGCTGACCGACGGGCAGGAGCCCGTCGAGCTGGGAGCGGACGGGTTCTTCGGCTATCCGGTCGACGCGGGCGTGGGCACACCGGCAGACGCGGTGGCCGTGCGGGCGCTGGCCCGCTGGGAGTTCGACCAGGTGGACGAGGTCTTCATCCCGGCGCAGGTGCCGCCGGCACCTGCCGCTGTCGATGCCATTACAGACGAAGCGACCGGAGCGAACGTGATCATCGTTAGCTCCGGATGGGGCGACGGCCTCTACCCGACCTTCATCGGTTATGCCGCCGACGGCGAGGTAACCAGCTACGTCACTGACTTCCTGGTCATCCCGGACCAGACGGCAGAAGTCTGATTCAACCGCTGGAACGTCAACCGGCGCTTCGAGCAGCTGCGCGCGGCGGCCGGTCTGGACTGGCTGCATCTGCACGACCTGCGGCACGCCGTCGCCACGTTCCTGCTCGACCAGGGCGAGGAGCTGCGCACGGGGGTGGAAATGCTCGGGCACTCCACGATCCGAATGACGGCCGACACCTACGGCCACGTCCTGCCCGTGCGGGCTCGTCAGGCCGCCTCGGCCATCGATCGTGTGCTGGGCGAGGAGGGGACGGCGTGACCGCTTGGCTGTACAAATGGCTGTACTTGGAACCGAGATCAACCAAAGGAGGTGCTGGTGGAGCCCAGGGGACTCGAACCCCTAACCCCTGCCTTGCAAAGGCAGTGCTCTGCCAGTTGAGCTAGGGCCCCGAGGGCGGTCGGAGCCGCCGGGTGCTGGCCGTCGCCAGCGGGTGTCAGCGCAGGTCGGGCGCGGTGGTGGCCTCGTGCCAGAGGGCGCGCTCGTCGTTGGAGGCCTTGACCTTCTTGGCAACCACAGCGGCCACGCCGACGACGCCGACCAGGAACAGAAGCTTCTTGAACATGGGGCGACCCCTCGCGCTCGACTGCTGCCGTCGGAACGGTGTGCGGTGGGGCTAGCTGGAATCGAACCAGCGACCTCAGAGTTATCAGCTCTGCGCTCTAACCGACTGAGCTATAGCCCCGCGTGGCGACGAGCAAGGTTAACCCATCGCCTCGTCCGGCCCCAAATCGGGGTGGCCGTGGCGCTCGTGGCCCTCTGTGACCGTACCCGGAGCGGCCGCGTGGCGGCGACCTCTTTCCCCGGGGGGCCCCGCGCCGGCAGTCGATCCCCGTTTGCGGCGTGTCGGGGCGTCAGCCCGCCGGGACACCCCGACACGCCACAAACGGGGGACAGCAGCCGCGCCCCGGCGGAGATCGGGGCCAGACGCGCCGACGCCGGGGCTACCGCAACCGCGGTGGCCCCGGCGTCGACGTCAGATGTCAGTCGCGCTCGGCGAGCGTCAGCTCGATCCCGCCGACCAGGTCGGCGCAGACGTTGTAGACGAACGCGCCCAGCGTGGCGAGCGCCGTGAACAGGACGACGTTGACCAGGCCGATCAGCGCCGAGCTGAGGATCACGCCCCGGGCGGTGATCTGGAAGCCCCCGGTGCCCTGCCCGCCGGCGTTGACCAGGTCGGTCAGGCTCTCGTTGACGCTCTGGAAGACCCCCATCGCGTCCAGCGCCAGGTAGAGCACCGAGGTGGCGACCACGACGACGATGAAGAGCACCACCGAGACGGCGAACGCGAACTTCATCACGGACCACGGGTCGATCCGCTTGAGGTTCAGCCGGGCCCGGCGCGGTCCGCGGGACGCGGCCGAGCTGACCGAGCTGCGCGCGGCGCGTACCGCCTCACCCACCCGCGCGGCCCCGACGGCTGCGGCGCCGCCGACGCCCGGCGGAAGGCCGCCCCCGTTTGCGGGGCGGCCGGAGCCGGCCGGACGGCCGCCGTCGGGCGACGGCCTGGTCGGAGCGCCCACCTTCGGCTGGGTGCCGGTGCTGGACGGGGACGTGGCGGTGCCCGCCTTGATCGGCTGGGTGGTGGTGCTGGCGGCGACCGGGGCGCTGACCGGCATCGCCGCGGAGGTCGGCGCGTCGGTCGGCGTCTCGGCCTTTTCGCTCGCCCCCGAATCCTCCCCGGGCTTGTCCGGCGGCGGTGCCATACCGGGGGCCCGGGTGAACTTCGGGGCAGGCGCGTCGGCGGGGACGGTTGCCCGGCCCACGGCGGCCCGGCCGGCCGCCGTTGTGCCGCTCTTGGCGGCCTCCTCGTCGACCGGGGTGGCCGAGGGTCCCTTGTTCCCCGACTTCGCCTGTGTCTCCGTCATCAACTAGTCCTGTTCGTCAGGCTCGTCGGCATTGCGAGCAATCGCCACGATAGTCACGCCGTCCGGGAGGTCCATCAGCTTGACCCCCATTGTGTTCCGGTCACGCGTACGGCGTACAGGCTTCACCGGAGTCCGGATGACGCCGCCGTTGCTGGTGATCGCGAACAGTTCGTCCTCCGGGTCGATCACGACAGCGCCGACCAGACCACCGCGGCGCTCGGTGATCTTCGCAGTCAGCACGCCCTTACCTCCCCGGCCCTGGACCGGGTATTCCTCGATCGGGGTACGTTTCGCGTATCCCCCGTTCGTGGCCACCAGAACGTCCAGACCCTCCCGAACCACCTCCATGGCCAGCAGGACGTCGTCGTCGGTGAAGCGCATGCCGATGACGCCCGTGGTCGCCCGCCCCATCGGCCGCAACGCCTCGTCGCTGGCGTTGAACCGGATCGCCTGCGCCTTCTTCGACACCATCAGCAGGTCGTCGGAGGGCGCGACGAGGGCAGCACCGACCAGCTCGTCCTCATCGCGCAGGTTGATCGCGATGATGCCGCCGGAACGGTTGGAGTCGAACTCCTCGAGCCGCGTCTTCTTCACCAGGCCGTTCTTCGTGGCCAGTACCAGGTAGGGAGCCACCTGGTAGTTCGGGATTTCGATGATCTGCGCGATCTGCTCGTCCGGTTGGAAGGCGAGCAGGTTGGCCACGTGCTGGCCCTTGGCCACCCTACTGGCTTCCGGCAGTTCGTACGCCTTCGCCCGGTAGACGCGGCCCTTGTTCGTGAAGAACAGGATCCAGTCGTGGGTGGAGCATACGAAAAAGTGGCTCACGATGTCGTCCTGCCGCAGGGTCGCCCCGCTGACGCCCTTGCCGCCGCGCCGCTGGGAGCGGTACAGGTCGACCTTGGTCCGCTTGGCGTACCCGGTGCGGGTGATGGTGACCACCACGTCCTCGCGGGCGATCAGGTCCTCCATCGAGACCTCGCCGTCGAACGGCACGATCTTCGTACGCCGGTCGTCGCCCCACTTCGCGACGATCTCGCCGAGCTCCTCCGAGACGATCCGCCGCTGCCGCTCCGGCTTGGCGAGGATGTCCTTGAGGTCGGCGATCTCGATCTCGAGCTTGGTGAGGTCGTCGATGATCCGCTGCCGCTCCAGGGCGGCCAGGCGGCGCAGCTGCATGTCCAGGATCGCGGTCGCCTGGATCTCGTCGATCTCCAGCAGCCGGATCAGGCCCTGGCGGGCGTCGTCGACGGTGGGCGAGCGCCGGATCAGCGCGATCACCTCGTCGAGGGCGTCCAGCGCCTTGGCCAGACCGCGCAGGATGTGCGCCCGCTCCTCGGCCTTGCGCAGCCGGAAGGCGGTGCGCCGGCGGATCACGTCGATCTGGTGCTCGACGTAGTAGCGGATGAACTGGGCCAGGTTCAGCGTGCGCGGCACCCCGTCGACCAGGGCCAGCATGTTGGCGCCGAAGGTCTCCTGGAGCTGGGTGTGCTTGTAGAGGTTGTTCAGCACCACCTTGGCGACCGCGTCGCGCTTCAGCACGAGCACGATCCGCATGCCGGTACGCCCGGAGGACTCGTCGCGGATGTCGGCGATGCCGGCGAGCTTGCCCTCCTTGATCAGCTCGGCGATCCGCTCGGCCAGGTTGTCCGGGTTCACCTGGTAGGGCAGCTCGCTGACCACCAGGCAGGGGCGGCCGCGCTTGTCCTCCTCCACCTCGACCACGGCGCGCATCCGGATCGAGCCACGCCCGGTCCGGTACGCGTCCTGGATCGCCTGGGTGCCGACGATCAGGCCGTGGGTGGGGAAGTCCGGGCCCTTGACGATCTCCAGCAGCGCGTCGAGGGTGGTGGCCTCGTCCTCCTCCGGGTGCTCCAGGCACCACTGCACCGCCGCGCCGATCTCGCGCAGGTTGTGCGGAGGGATCTTGGTGGCCATGCCGACCGCGATGCCCTCGGAGCCGTTGACCAGCAGGTTGGGGATCCGCGACGGCAGGATGGTGGGCTCCTTGGCCCGGCCGTCGTAGTTGTCCTGGAGGTCGACGGTGTCCTCGTCGATGTCCCGCAGCATCTCCATGGCCAGCGGGTCGAGCTTGCACTCGGTGTACCGCATGGCGGCGGCCGGGTCGTTGCCCGGGGAGCCGAAGTTGCCGTTGCCGTCCACCAGCGGGTACCGCAGCGACCAGGGCTGCGCCATCCGGACCAGCGCGTCGTAGATCGCCGAGTCGCCGTGCGGGTGGAACTGACCCATCACGTCACCGACGACGCGCGAGCACTTCACGTAGCCGCGGTCCGGCCGGTAGCCGGAGTCGAACATGGCGTAGAGGATCTTGCGGTGGACCGGCTTGAGCCCGTCCCGGACGTCCGGCAGGGCCCGTCCGACGATGACGCTCATGGCGTAGTCGAGGTACGAGCGCTGCATCTCGACCTCGAGGCCGACCGGCTCGATCCGGTCGTGCGCCACGACCGCCGCAAGTGTCTCCGGGATCTCCGGCTCGTTCGGGGTGGACTCGGGAGTATCGGTCACTGTTAACCCTTATCAGACTCAGAGTCGTTTTCGTGCTGTGGATAACGGCTGTGGAAACCGGCCAAGCTGTGGATAACTCTGTGGACCGACGGGCCGGCCGGGGACTGCCCGGCCGACCCGTGCGGCACCGTCAGATGTCGAGGAACCGCACGTCCTTGGCGTTGCGCTGGATGAACGAGCGGCGCGCCTCGACGTCCTCACCCATCAGCACGCTGAACAGCTCGTCGGCCGTGGCGGCGTCGTCGAGCGTGACCTGGCGCAGCGTACGGGTGGCCGGGTTCATCGTGGTCTCCCACAGCTCGGGGTAGTTCATCTCACCGAGACCCTTGAACCGCTGGATGTCGTCCGGCCGGGCGTTGGGCTTCTTCTGCTGGCGCAGTGCGATCAGCCCGTCGCGCTCCCGGTCCGAGTACGCGTACTGCGCGTCGTCGCCCTTCTTGTTCCACTTGATCTTGTAGAGCGGCGGGGCGGCCAGGTAGACGTGCCCCAGCTCGACCAGCGGGCGCATGAAGCGGAAGAGCAGGGTGAGCAGCAGCGTCTGGATGTGCTGGCCGTCGACGTCGGCGTCGGCCATCAGCACCACCTTGTGGTACCGCAGCTTCTCCATGTCGAAGTCGTCATGGATGCCGGTGCCCAGCGCGGTGATCAGCGCCTGGACCTCGTTGTTCTTCAGCACCCGGTCGATCCGGGCCTTCTCCACGTTGAGGATCTTGCCGCGGATCGGCAGGATCGCCTGGGTCCGCGGGTCGCGCCCCTGCTTGGCCGAGCCACCGGCCGAGTCGCCCTCGACGATGAACACCTCGGACTCGCGCGGGTCGGTGGACTGGCAGTCGGCCAGCTTGCCCGGCATCGATCCGGATTCCAGCAGCGACTTGCGCCGGGCCAGCTTGCGCGCCTGCTGCGCGGCGATCCGGGCCCGGGCCGCCTGGGAGGCCTTCTGGATGATGATCTTCGCCTCGGCCGGGTTCCGGTCGAACCAGTCGACCAGCCACTCGTTGCAGACCCGCTGCACGAAGCTCTTCACCGGGGTGTTGCCCAGCTTGGTCTTCGTCTGGCCCTCGAACTGCGGGTTGGCCAGCTTGACCGAGATGATCGCCGCCAGGCCCTCGCGGATGTCCTCGCCGGAGAGCTTCTCGTCGCCCTTGAGCAGCTTCTTGTCCGCGCCGTAGCGGTTCACCACGCTGGTCAGCGCGGCCCGGAAGCCTTCCTCGTGGGTACCGCCCTCGTGGGTGTTGATGGTGTTGGCGAAGGTGTAGACCGACTCGCCGTACGACTCGTTCCACTGCATGGCGATCTCGACCGACATGCCCTCCTCCTCGGCCCCGAACTCGACCACCGTCTTGTGGATCGGGTTCTTCGAGGCGTTGAGGTGCCGGACGAAGTCGGCGATGCCGCCCTCGTAGAGGAAGGTCACCTCACGTTGCCGGCCGTCCTCCTCCTCGGCCACCCGCTCGTCGAGCAGGTGGATACGGAGGGCGCGGTTGAGGAACGCCATCTCCTGCAGGCGGCGGTAGATGGTCTGGAAGTCGAAGTCGACGGTCTCGAAGACGTCGGCGTCCGGCCAGAAGGAGACCGCCGAGCCGGTGCGGTCGGTGGTCTCCCCCTTCTCCAGCGGCGACGGCTTGGAGTTGGCGTACTGCTGCCGCCAGACGAAGCCGGACTTGTGGATCTCCACCGCCATCTTCGTGGAGAGGGCGTTGACCACCGAGACGCCGACGCCGTGCAGACCGCCGGAGACCGCGTACGCCTTGCCGTCGAACTTGCCGCCCGCGTGCAGCACGGTGAGCGCGACCTCGACACCCGGCTTCTTCAGCTTGGGGTGCAGGTCGACCGGGAAGCCACGGCCGTTGTCGGTGACCCGGACCCCGCCGTCGGCCAGCAGCACCACGTCGATGGTGTCGCAGTGGCCGGCCAGCGCCTCGTCCACGGCGTTGTCCACGACCTCCCACACGAGGTGGTGCAGACCGCGCTCGCCGGTCGACCCGATGTACATACCGGGCCGCTTGCGGACCGCCTCGAGCCCCTCGAGGACGGTGATCGACTCGGCGCTGTACTCCTGCTTGTCCTGCGCTGCCACCCTCGGCCACTTTCTCGCGCCGGCCGCGCCAGGGGGCGCGTCAGGCGCGGGTTCGGCGGACAGGACGCGACGTCGGCGCACGGACCGCCCCGGGAACTCCGGGTGACGGATCGCGTACGCCGGTCGCCGCGGTTGCCCGCGGATCGCGATCGGCTCGACCCGACGCAGGACTTTGACCAAGGGCCCCGGGGGCCCGTGTCCGTCGCTCCGCGTCCGGTCTTCGTCTCGTCGTCAATCCTACTGTGCGCGGACGACAGAGACGCCACTCGGCACCCCCTGCGCGGCGTCTGAGACCTCCGTAGCGGCCCGAATCGCGCTGTCCGCGACTCCCCCTACACGCCAAGGGGGGATCGGGGGCGGCACCGCCACGGAATCGGGCCGGGCCGGCGGCCGGTCGGGGGTCGCGCGCAGAGCGGCCGTACCGTAGCTTTGCGGCGCCACCGGTGCTGGTCTTGATCTTTTCCATCCGTAACCGGGACGATCGACCTGATCGATCCGACACGTGCTCACAAGGGGTGACGCCAGATGGGGCTGGACAACGTCGCGGTGCACTGGCCGCGGACCGGCCGCTTCTACGATCCGGTCGCGCCGGCCGAGTTCGTCGATTTCGGGGAGATCGTGGACATCCCGCGGATCTCCGCACCGACGGCCGCGCTCGCCGAACACATCGCCAAGACCGGCACGGTCCGGGCGACCGCCTACACCGAACTGGTCGACCTGATCCTCGGCCTGGAAAATGTGCTCTACGCCACGGACGCCGCCGCCGAGGACGAGGACCCGGTGATCGACCCGGACGGGTGCTCCTGGATCGCGGGCGGGGTGGAGAAGTTCGTCGCCCAGCACCGTCCCTTCGGCGAGACGGTCACCTTCGAGTCGGTCGGCGAGGTGCTCCGCTCGCTGATGGCCGACGGGCGCCTCGCCGAGCAGCAGCTGCGCTGGCTGGACACCCGGCTCGACGCGCTGCGCGACGAGAGCGGTGAGCCGCCGCAGTGGGACTTCACCTGCGCCGAACTGGGCGTGCTGGCCGCCTTCTACCGCCGCTGCGCGGACCGCGGCTTCGCCGTCTACGCCGACGCCTGATCCCGGCCCGCCCGGTCGACCTGGCCGGGCGGGTCGCTGTCGTCGTCCGGCGGTCGCCGGGCCGGTGCGCTGCCGGTCACGGCCCGGTTGGCCGCCCCGATCACCTCGGTCAGCATCGTGTGCAGCCGCAGCAGCTCCTCGACCGGCATACCGAGCCGCGCCACGATCGCCGGCGGGATCTGCTCGGCCCGGGCGCGCAGCGCCTGGCCGCCGGCGGTGAGCGTGACGGCGAGGCTCCGCTCGTCCGCCGCGTCCCGCTCCCGCCGCACGAGGCCCGCCGCCTCCAGTCGCTTGAGCAGCGGCGACAGTGTGCCGGGGTCGAGCTGGAGCAACCGGCTGAGCTCCCGGACCGACAGCGGCGCGTGCTGCCACAGGGCGAGCATCACCAGGTACTGCGGGTGGGTCAGCCCCATCGGCTCCAGCAACGGCCGGTAGACGGCGACCACCCCGCGCGCGGCGACGGAGAGCGCGAAACACACCTGCTGCTCCAGCGCCAGCGGATCCCCGTCCAGCTGGTCACGCACCGTTCGGCCTCCTTGCGGTCGTTGCTATCGTACCAATGGTTGGTACACCAATCGTTGGGGTACAAACGGGGTCACGGAGAGGTCGGGCGCGATGAGCGAGGCGGAGCGGCACCAGAAGGCCCCCGGCGAGGGCGGCCGGTTCTGGGCCTGGGCCTACAAGTACCTGGCCGGGCCGGCCGAGGGGGTGCCTGGCGCGGTGCAGGGCGGGTCGACGCAGGCCCGCGAGCTGTGGAAACAGGACCTCGAGCGGCGCAAGCAGTGGAGCCGTGAGCAGCGGGAGCGCAAGCGCGCCGAGCGCGCGGCCCGACGCGCCGAGCGGGACCGTCAGCCGTAGGTGTCGCGGGGGCCCCGGCCCCGCACCCGGCGCGGCCCCTTGGACCAGGACGGCGCCGCCGGGCCGTGGATGTGCAGCTTGCGCACCACGTTGTGGCCCACCTCGCCGGCGATCCGCTTGAGCAGCGAGCCGGCGAGCAGCCGCAGCTGGGTGGCCCAGGCGGTGGACCGCGCCTCCACGGTCAGCTCGCCGTCCTCCAGCTTGACCGGGCGGCTGTGCTGGGCGATCTCCGGCCCGACCACCTTCTCCCAGGCGCCGAAGACTGTCGCCTCGGCGGCCGGCTGCTGCCAGCCGCGCGCCTTCATCAGCCGTTCCAGCACCACCCCGAGTGGCTGCGGGTCGCGCGGGTCCGGGCCCGGCCCGGAGTAGCCCCGCAGCCGCCGCTCGCCGCCGTCGCCGGAGACCGCGCTCTTCCGCCGGCTCTTCGCCGTCTCCGCCCGCCGGGCCTTCGCCGCGTCCAGCACCGCCCGAGCCAGCTCCGGCCCGGCCGCGCCCGCCCCGGCCGCCGCGTCCGCACCGGCATCGGTCGGTCGCGCCCCGCCGACGGCCCCGGCCCCCGGCCCACCGGTCGCACCGGCCTTCCCGCCGGTTCCGGCGCCGCGGCCACCACGCGCGGCGTCCGCGCCGGCACCGGCCGCGTGGGCGGCGGCACCGCCCGCGTCGGTTCCAGCCTCCTGAGGGGTACGCGCACCGCGCCGGCCGCCCCCAGTGGCGCGGCTCGGCCCGCCCGTCCGGCGGACCGGCCGAGCGCCCTCGGCGCCGCGCTCCGGTTCAGTCGACACGACGTACCGTCCCCTCGCTGACCGCGTACCGGGTGCCGCGCAGCGCCGCGGGCACGTCGTCGTCGACCGCACAGGTCACCAGGAGCTGACCGGCCCCGCCGACCAGCTCCGCCAGGCGCTCCCGCCGGCCGGCGTCCAGCTCGGCGAAGACGTCGTCGAGCACCAGCACCGGCTCGATGCCGTCGGCGCGCAGCAGGTCGTACCCGGCCAGCCGCAGGGCCAGCGCGTACGACCAGGACTCGCCGTGGCTGGCGTACCCCTTGGCCGGCAGCGGCCCGAGGGTGAGGGTGAGTTCGTCCCGGTGCGGGCCGACCAGCGTCGTGCCGCGGTCGATCTCGCTGGACCGCGCCTCGGCGAGCGCGGCGGTCAACGCCTCGGCCAGCACGGCCCGGTCGGTGGTCGGCTCGGCCAGCTCCAGCGACGGCCGGTACGCGATCCCCGCCGCACCCCGCCCCGCCGCCACCGCGTCGTACGCCTTCGTCACGTGCGGGGCCAGCGCGGCGACCAGCTCCAGCCGGCCGGCCAGCAGCTCGGCGCCGTGCCGGGCCAGGTGGGTGTCCCAGACCGCCAGGGTGGACAGGTCCCCGCCGCGCGACCCACCCGTCTTGCGGGCCAGGTACGCGGTGCGCAGCAGGGCGTTGCGCTGCTTGACCACCCGCTCGTAGTCGGCGCGCACCCCGGCGTACCGGGGCTGCCGCAGGACCAGCAGATCGTCCAGGTAGCGGCGGCGCTCGGCCGGGTCGCCCCGGACGAGTTCCAGGTCCTCGGGGGCGAAGAGCACCAGCCGCAGCGCGCCGATCACGTCCCGGGCCCGCCGGGCCGGTGAGCGGCCGAGGCGGGCCCGGTTGGCCTTGCCGGGGACGATCTCCAGCTCGACCAGGAGTTCTCGCCCCTCGTGCACCACCGCGCAGCGGATCACCGCCGAGGTGGCGCCCATCCGGACGAGGGGGGCGTCCGTGGCGACCCGGTGCGAGTCCAGGGTCGCCACGTAGCCCAGCGCCTCGACCAGGTTGGTCTTGCCGACGCCGTTGGCGCCGATCAGGACGTTCGGCCCCGGCTCCAGGTCGACGCCGACCCGCTCGTACGAGCGGAAGTCGACCAGTTCGAGCCGGCGGACGTACACAGGCTGTGGATACCGATACCGGTCAGCGCTTGCGGACGGCGTGCCCGCCGAACTGCTGGCGCAGCGCGGCGACCGCCTTCATCGCGGGCGAGTCGTCCTGCCGGGAGGCGAACCGGGCGAAGAGCGAGGCGGTGATGACGTTCAGCGGCACGGCGAGCCGGACGGCCTCGTCGACCGTCCAGCGACCCTCACCGGTGTCCTCGGTGTAGCCGCTCAGCTCGGCCAGCTCCGGGTCCTCGTCGAGGGCCCGGTCGAGCAGGTCCAGCAGCCAGGAGCGGACCACGGTCCCCTCGCGCCACGACTTGAACACGCCCGGCACGTTGGTCACCAGCTCGGAGGCCGCCAGCAGCTCGTAGCCCTCGGCGTAGGCGTGCATCAGGCCGTACTCGATGCCGTTGTGCACCATCTTGGCGTAGTGACCGGCACCGACCGGGCCGGCGTGCACGAAGCCGAACTCGCCCTCCGGCTTGAGCGACTCGAAGATCGGCATCAGCCGCTCGACGTGCTCCTGGGCGCCGCCGACCATCAGGGCGTACCCGTTCTGCCGGCCCCAGACACCGCCGGAGACGCCGACGTCCAGGTAGCCGATGCCCTGCTCGGCGAGGCGCTCGGCGCGGGGGGCGTCGTCGCTGAAGCGCGAGTTCCCGCCGTCGATGATGATGTCGCCCTCGCCCAGCACGCCGGCGAGCTCGTCGATGGTCGCGTCGGTGACGCCGGCCGGGACCATCACCCAGACCGCGCGGGGCGACTCCAGCTTCTCGGCCAGCGCCGAAAGGCTCGCGACGTCGCTCAGCTCCGCGTTGTGGTCGAAGCCGACCACCTCGTGCCCGGCGGCGCGCAACCGTTCGCGCATGTTGCCGCCCATCCGGCCGAGTCCTACCAGGCCGAGCTGCATCTGCTCCTACCTCCGTGCGTCTGGATCTGTCGGGGCTGCGATCAGCGGGACACGCGGATCGGCATGATGAGGTACCGGTACCCCGGGACGACCTCGCCATCCTCCCCGGCGGGGGAAATCACCGCCGGCTTGAAGGCGTCGACGAACGCCAGCTGCGCGAACTGGGCGCCCAGGTTGGCCAGGCCGTCGATCAGGTACTGCGGGTTGAAGCCGATGGTCAGCGGCTCGCCGGTGAAGGTGGCCTCCATCGCCTCGCTGGCGCGCGCCTCCTCGGTGCCGCCCGCCTCGACCACCAGGCCGTCGGAGCTGAAGCTGAGCAGCACCGGCGTGGTCCGCTCGGCGACGAGGGCGACCCGCTTGACGACCTCGATCAGGGTGCTGACCGCCACCCGCGCCTCGGCGTTGTGGGTGGCCGGGAAGAGCGAGCGCACCGGCGGGTAGTTCGCCCCGTCGAGCAGCCGGCTGGTGGTGCGCCGGGTGCCGCCCGAGAAGCCGATCATGCCCTCACCGGCGCCGCCCTGGGAGAGCGCCATGGTGACCTGGCCGCCGAGCGGGCCGAGGGCCTTGGCGGTGTCGTGCAGGGTGCGCGCCGGCACCAGCGCGTTGATGCTGATCTCCGGGTCGTCCGGGTTCCACTCCATCTCGCGCAGGGCGAGGCGGTACCGGTCGGTGGCGAGCATCGCCAGCGTGCCGCCGGAGAGCTCCAGCCGGACGCCGGTCATCATCGGCAGCGTCTCGTCGCGCCCGGCGGCCACGGCCACCTGGGCGACGGCGGCGGCGAAGGCGGCCGCGTCGACGGTGCCGGCGCTCTCGGGCATCTCCGGCAGGGCCGGGTAGTCCTCCACCGGCATGGTCGGCAGGGTGAACCGGGCGCTGCCGCAGACCAGCTCCAGGTGGGCGCCGACCGCGGCGATGTCCACCGGCTTGGCCGGCAACGCCTTGGTGATCTCGGCGAGCAGACGGCCGGAGACGAGGGCGGCGCCGTCGGCGTCTCCCTGCACCTCGACGGTCACCTGGCTGGAGACCTCGTAGTCGAAGCCGGAGACCTGGAGGTTGCCGTCGGTGACCCGGAGCATCACCCCGGCGAGCACCGGTACGGACGGCCGGTTGGGCAGGCTCTTCGCGGTCCACGCCACCGCTTCGGCGAGCGCGTCGCGCTCCACTCGGAACTTCATCAATGCCTCCGCGTCGACGTCAGCGACAACTCTCTCATGCCGACCGCTGCCCACCGTCCCGCCCGACCGTGCGGGTACCCATCGCACCTTAGGGCGCGTGGGCATCGGCTGTGCGCCCGACCCCGTGCTTCCAGGTGCCGGGTGACTGCCGACGGCAGCATCCGGACCGATCCACAGGAAGTCCAACGGTGATGATTGGTTTTTGATTCTTCTTAGAAGAGATAACTCATCGTCTTCATCGCACCTGTGCAAACTGTGGAGAACCCGCGTCTGCCCAGGTCAGACAGGTTATCCACCGGTGGTTCGGCTGTGGAGAACCGGGGGGTAAACCGGTGTCGGAGTCCACAGGCCGACCGAACCCCCAGGTTGTCCACGGTTGTCCACCGGTTGTCCACGGGTAATCCACCGGGTTTCTCCCCAGTGCTGTGGACAGCGCCGACGGCCCTCGCCGGCGTCGTCCCCAGAACCTTCAACAGGCCGCCCACAGGTTGACCGTCGTCGGTGGACAACCCGACCGTCGTCCCCAGGCGTCCACAGCCCCGTCCCCAGGGTTTGTCCACAGTCTGTGGGTAACCGAGCCGGAACGGTGCGTGGTTTTCCACCGCCTGTGGAACAGGGGGTGTGGACAACCGGTGCGTCCTGTGGACGAACACGACACCGATCCTGGGCCCTCGACCCGGTGCAGGGTCAACCGGCGGCTCTCCACAGGCACGAAAAAACGCCCGA
The DNA here is from genome assembly GCF_051386295.1 of Micromonospora sp. URMC 105. Taxonomy (NCBI): domain Bacteria; kingdom Bacillati; phylum Actinomycetota; class Actinomycetes; order Micromonosporales; family Micromonosporaceae; genus Micromonospora; species Micromonospora sp. URMC 105. Next base: position 55,253 of record NZ_JBPQTL010000008.1, read on the forward strand.
CCGGTCTTCGGTCGGGCGCTTCCGCGCTGCGTCGGTGTGGCGTACGTCTAGGTGTTCTGCTTGATCCGGTTGGTCAGCTCGGCGATCTGGTTGTAGAGCGAGCGGCGCTCCGCCATCTGCTGGCGGATCTTCCGGTCGGCGTGCATCACCGTGGTGTGGTCCCGCCCGCCGAAGGCCTGCCCGATCCGGGGCAGCGACAGGTCGGTCAGCTCCCGGCACAGGTACATGGCGACCTGGCGGGCGTTGACCAGCACCCGGGACCGGGAGTGCCCGCGCAGATCCTCCAGGCTCACCCCGAAGTAGTCGGCGGTCGAGACCATGATCTGGTCGGCGGTGATCTCCGGCCCGGCGCCGTCCGGGATGAAGTCCCGCAGCACCTCCTCGGCCAGCGACAGCTCGACGTTCGACCGGGTGAGGCTGGCGAACGCCGTGACCCGGATGAGGGCACCCTCCAGCTCCCGGATCGAGTTCGACACCCGGGAGGCGATGAACTCCAGCACGTCCGGCGGGGCGTACAGCCGCTCCTGGGCCGCCTTCTTCTGCAGGATCGCGATCCGGGTCTCCAGGTCCGGCGGCTGGATGTCGGCGAGCAGACCCCACTCGAAGCGGGTCCGCAGCCGGTCCTCCAGCGTCGCCAGCTGCTTCGGCGAGCGGTCGGAGGTGATGACGATCTGCTTGTTGGCGTTGTGCAGCGTGTTGAAGGTGTGGAAGAACTCCTCCTGCGTCCGCTCGCGGTTCTCCAGGAACTGGATGTCGTCGATCAGCAGGATGTCGACGTCGCGGTAGCGCCGCTGGAACGCGCTGGTCTTGTCGTCGCGCAGCGAGTTGATGAAGTCGTTGGTGAACTCCTCGGTCGAGACGTACCTGACCGAGCGGGCGTTGCCCAACGTGGTGGCGTAGTGCCCGATGGCGTGCAGCAGGTGGGTCTTGCCCAGCCCGGAGCTGCCGTAGATGAACAGCGGGTTGTACGCCTTCGCCGGCGACTCGGCCACCGCCACGCTCGCCGCGTGGGCGAACCGGTTGGACGAGCCGATGACGAACGTCTCGAACATGTACTTCGGGTTGAGCCGGTTGCCGCCGCTCTCCGCGCCCCCGGGGCGGCGGTCGTCGCGCCCGCCGGGGCGGTGGTCGGGCCCGGCCCGTCCGGGGCCGCTGTCCGTACCGTTGTCGCGGGGCAGGCCGCGCGGACCGTGCGTGTCGCGCGGCGGCCGGGCGTCGCCCCGGTACGCGGGCTCGAAGCCCCGGCCGTCGGTCTCCGGCGCCTCCGGCAGAGCGCGCTCCTCGAAGCCGCGCCGGTCGTGGCCGGGACCGGCGCCCCGCAGCGGCTCGGCGAACGCCGCGCCGAAGAGGGTGTCCTGACCGCCGTCCCGGCTGGCCGGGATGCGTCCGGCGCGATGGCCGTCGTGCGCCGGCGGTGCGGTCGGTGGCGCCGCCTCGGCGGGCAGCTCCGGATAGTTCGGCGTCAGGTCGGGGAAGGCGGGCGGTGCGGCGGCGAAGTCGTCCGGGCCCCCGTCGAGCCCGAGCTGCGCCGGCTCCGGGGCGCTGCGATAGACGGTGCCGGCCGGGCGGCCGGCGGCGTCCTCGGCGACCCGCACGGTGACGGCGACCTGGATCGGCCGGCCCAGCCGGCGGGTGAGCGCCTCGGTGATGGCCGGGCGCAGGCGCGACTCGATCACGTCCCGGGTGAAGGCGTCCGGGACGGAGAGCAGTGCGGTGTCCTCGACGATCGCCCGCAGCCGGGTCAGCCGCAGGTACGCGCGCTGCTGCGCGGAGATGATCTCGTCGGCGAGTTCGTCCGTCGCCGCGGTCCACACCGCGGCAAGGTCGGTCGTACCGGCCACCGTCGTGCCACCCCCTCGCCTCTGCTCCCGGTCGCCGCTGTCGTCCAGTCGGCCGTTCCGGGCCCGCCACCGCGTTCGAGCGGGTGGTACCTCACCCCACCGGGCGGCTCGCCGACCGGCATCCACAAGTTATCCACAGCCTGTGTGTACCGACCGATTGTGCCGCCCGCCGTCTGCGGGTCGGACCTGCCCCCCTGGTCGGGCGGGACGTTGAGCGGGTTCACCGTGCCGAACGATTCACTGTCGTGTCCGGTCTTGCCTGCCAGCAACAACCCGGACTCCCGACGCTGACCGCAATCGGGCACGGTAACAGCGACGGCGGGGCACCATCAACCGCCGACGCTCCGGCCGGTTGTCGGCATCAGTGAAAAGCGCCGGTTCGGTCGTCCGGCCGCCCCTGCTCGTGCCCCCGGTGACCTGTTTGACGGTCATTGCCCCCCTGCGTAGGCTGGAGCGGCTGCTCTGTGGCCCTCTGCTAGGGTGATGGGTGCTTGCTGTCCGCGGTCGCATCCCCGCATCGCCGAGGTTCCGCTCCGCCGGGCAGCACCGATCGGAGGCCGCCGCCGAAGGTGGCCTGGACCACCACACGACCCCGGCGATCCCGCGCCGTGGACGTACGAAAACGGAGAGCCTGACGTGAGCAAGCGCACCTACCAGCCGAACAACCGCCGGCGCGCGAAGACCCACGGCTTCCGGCTGCGCATGCGCACCCGTGCCGGCCGTGCCATCCTCTCGACCCGCCGCGCCAAGGGCCGTACCCGCCTGTCGGCCTGAGCCGACCGGGTCCGGGCCGGGGGACGTGGGCAGTCGTGCTGACGGCCGCACAGCGACTGCGGCGCAGTAACGACTTCGCCGCAGCGGTCAGGGGTGGTCGACGGGCCGGACGAGGCGCCGTCGTCGTCCACCTGACCCTGCCGCCGACCCCGGAACCGACCGCGACAACCTCGCCGGAGCCGGCGCGGGCCAGTGGCACGGAGACGATCTCCGTGCCGACCCGCGCCGGCTTCGTCGTGTCCAAGGCCGTCGGTCCCGCGGTGGTCCGCAACAAGGTCCGGCGCCGGCTGCGGCACCTGGTCCGCGAGCGCCTGGCCGCGCTCCCCGAGGGGAGCACCCTGGTGGTACGCGCACTGCCCGCCGCGGCCGAGGCGACCTATCTCCGGCTCGGGGCCGACCTGGACGCGGCGATCACCGCCGCGCGGGCACCCCGGGGGCGGCGGTCCCGGTGAGCACCGGATCGGCCGGTTCGCGGCCTACCAGCATGGGTGCCCGAGTGCTGAGTGGCCCCATCATCGCGTACCGTCGTTGGATAAGCCCGGCGCTGCCGGCCCGCTGTCGGTTCTACCCGTCGTGCAGTGCGTACGCCCTGGAGGCGGTGGCCCGGCACGGCGCGCTCCGGGGAGCCGGCCTGACGGTCCTGCGCTTGTCGCGCTGCCACCCTTTCCACCCAGGTGGACATGACCCGGTGCCGGAGCCGGGCGGCCGCCGCCGTGCCGACGTGACTGGAGCCTGAGAATTGAGTCTCGACTGGATCTACTACGCGATCTCGTGGATCCTGCTGACCTGGCACTCGGCCTGGGACGCCATCGGGGTGCCGGTCAAGGCGGTGCTCGGCACGAACTGGGCCTGGATCCTCGCCATCATCTTCCTGGTGGTCACCGTCCGGGTGATCCTCTTCCCGGTCTTCGTCAAGCAGATCAAGTCGCAGCGGGCGATGCAGGCGCTCCAGCCCAAGGTCAAGGAGCTGCAGGAGAAGCACAAGGGTGACCGGGAGACGCTCCAGAAGGAGATGATGGAGCTCTACCGGAAGGAAAAGGCCAACCCGCTGATGGGCTGCCTTCCGATGTTCCTCCAGATCCCGGTCTTCCTCGGTCTCTTCCACGTGCTGCGCCGGCTCGACCCGGCGAAGGAGAACAAGACCCTCTACGGCTGGACCGTCGACCAGTTCCAGAGCGCCTCGCAGGCGAAGATCTTCACCGCCCCGATCGCCGGCAAGTTCGGCTCGACCGCCGACGAGCTGGCCCGCCTCGGTGCCAACGGCACCACCGTCAAGGTGATCGCCGGCATCCTGGTCCTGGTCATGATGGGCACCACCTACCTGACCAGCCGCCAGATGATCCTCAAGACCGGGTGGGCGGAGGACCCGCAGCAGCGGATGGTGCAGCGACTGATGCTCTACGGCATCCCCCTGTCGCTGCTGATCTCCGGCGCGATCTTCCCGATCGGTGTGATCATCTACTGGGTCACCAACAACCTCTTCACGCTCGGCCAGCAGCAGTGGGTGCTGCGCAAGTTCCCGCCGCTGGTGACCAACGTCAAGCCCGGCAGCACGACGCCCCGCAACCCCGTGCAGCCGGCGAAGACCGGTGGCTTCCTCAACCGCGCCAAGCCGGCCGCGCAGGTGCCGGCCAAGCCCGCCGCGCCGAAGGTCGCCGGGCCGAAGCCGGGTGCGAAGCCGGTCAACCCGAAGAAGAGCCGGCCCGCCAAGCGGCAGGGCTGACCCACCGGGCCGCCGTCGGGACCACCGGCGGCGGCCTTCCGGCACCGCGCAGCCGCCGTACGGCCGGCGCCGGGCCGGAACCGCCGCGCCTGGCGCGGTCACGGGCGAGACTGCCCGTACAGACGTGCCCGTGGGCACCGGCCATCTCCCGCCGGGCGCCCCGGGAAACCAGCGGACCCGACGGTCCGGCCGAGCGAGTACGGAGATGACACCGTGACCGACACCAGCATCCCCAGCACGGAGCAGTCCGTGGACGAGGAGACCGTGCCGACCGCCGCGACCGGTGACGGCGAGCCCGAGGAGACCGAGGAGGCGGCTGCCGAGGCGGGTGCCCCGAAGAAGGCCGCCGGCGAGGGCGAACTCTTCGCACAGAGCGAGATCGCCGCCGACTACATCGAGGGCCTGCTCGACATCCTCGACTACGACGGCGACATCGACGAGCTCGTCTCCGGCGGCCGCCCGGTGGTCGAGGTCGTCGGCGGACGGCTGCAGAACCTGGTGGGCCAGCGCGGTGCCACCCTGGAGGCGCTGCAGGAGCTGGCCCGGCTCGCGGTGTTCCGCCAGACCGGTACGCCCAGCCGCCTGCTGCTCGACGTCGGCGGATACCGCGCCACCCGGCGCAAGGAGCTGGCCGCGGTGGCGAAGAACGCGGTCGAGAAGGTCAAGGAGCACGGCGAGCCGGTACGGCTGGAGCCGATGTCCGCCTTCGAGCGCAAGTGCGTGCACGACGTGGTCAACGCCATGAGCGGCGTGGAGAGCGAGTCCGAGGGCGTCGAGCCGAACCGGCGCATCATTGTCCGGCCGGCGGACTGATCGGGTGACCCACGACGACGCCACGGCCGACGCCGTGTCCGGCCCGGGTGGCACGCCGCCCGGGCCGCCGCCTGTCCGCCCCGTCCCCTCACCGGAGGACGCCGCGCTCCCGGCCGAGCTGGCCGCAGCCGCTCAGGCGCTCTTCGGTGACCGGCTGGACCTGGCCGCAGGGTACGCCGAGCTGCTCGCCACTGACGGGGTGGTACGCGGACTCATCGGCCCGCGCGAGGCACCCCGGATCTGGGACCGCCACCTGCTCAACTGCGCCGCGGTCGCCGAGCGCATCCCGGAGGGCGCGAGCGTCATCGACGTCGGCTCCGGTGCCGGGCTGCCCGGCCTGGTGCTGGCGATCGCCCGTCCGGATCTCCAGGTGACCCTGGTCGAGCCGCTGGCGCGGCGTACCTCCTTTCTCATCGAGGCGGTGCAGCACCTCGGGCTGGCCAAGACGGTTCGGGTGTTCCGCGGCCGGGCCGACGAGGCGGCGTCGGGTGCGACCGGCGTCGGCCCGCTCAGCGCCGACGTGGTGACCGCGCGAGCGGTCGCGCCCCTGGACCGGCTCTCCAGTTGGTGCCTGCCGCTCGCCGTGCCCGGGGGCCGGCTGGTCGCCCTGAAGGGCTCCTCCGCCGCCGACGAGATCGCCGAACATGGCGAGGCCGTCGAGCGGCTCGGCGGTGGCGAGCCGAGCGTTCAGCTCTGCGGAGTCGGCGTCATCGACCCGCCCACCACCGTGGTGGAGATCGTGCGTGAGCGGGTGGTCCGGCCGCCGGCCGCCAAGAAGGCGCCGAAGCGATCGCGCGGCGGACGCAAGCGCGCACGCTGATCTCCGGCGGGGGTTCCGGCGTGTCGTACCGTCGGCGGAGAACCGAGATGGACCCGCCGCGCCCGTCCCCCGTAGGCTGGCCGCGCGTCGATAGTGTGGGGCGGGCGGGCGTCGGGCGCACCGGGTCCCGATCGCTCCCGCCGGGGCCGTACGCGCTGCGGTGCGAGAGCGCGCGGCCTGATTGACGGGTGCGGACCGACCATCCGGAGCGGGTAGGGATGACAGGTGCATGACGACGGCAGGTACGACGATCCACGGGTGAGACGTCCGGAGGGACTTCCCTCCGGAGCAGACCCTGTTTCACGTGAAACCGACCACGACTCGTGGCCCGTCAGCGGCCAGCCGGACCCCGCCGGCTCAACTGACTGCGATCCGGTGGTACGCCGGGACGTGCCGGCAGTCGGTGCCGCGCGCCCCTCGCCCGAGTCGTACGTCCCCCCGCCGGCCATCGTGGACGACTCGGGTCGGCCGGTCAACGCGCCCAGCGAGCGCACCGCTCCGGTCCGTCGCAACTCCGGCGCGCCGTCCCGCTTCGAGACACCGGTCGGTGGCAACGTGCCGCCCGCCGTACCCCAGCAGCCGCACCCGGGCGCGGTGGCGGACTCCACGTCCGTCGTCGCAGACACGCCGGGGCCGGCGGCCGGGGGCGTGGCCGTGGACCCGGCCGCCGCCGCGTACGTTTCACGTGAAACCCCGACGCGCGAAGAGGATGATCCACCGTTGGCTATGGAGGCGATGCGCGCCGTGCAGATCCTGAATCCGAGTGGCGAGGTGACCATGCCTCGGCCCGAGCGGACCCGGGTCATGTGCGTCGCGAACCAGAAGGGTGGCGTGGGCAAGACCACGACCACGGTGAACCTGGCGGTGGCGCTCGCCCTGCACGGCAACCGGGTGCTCGTGGTCGACCTCGACCCACAGGGCAACGCCTCGACCGGGCTCAACGTGCCCCACCACACCGGGGTGCCGGACGTCTATGACTGCCTGATCAACAGCGTGCCGCTGGAGGAGGTCGCCCAGGAGGTCGAGGGCATCCCGAACCTGTGGTGCGTACCGGCCACCATCGACCTGGCGGGCGCGGAGATCGAGCTGGTGTCCGTGGTCGCCCGGGAGTCCCGGTTGTCCCGGGCCATCGCCGCGTACCCGGGGCACTTCGACTACGTCTTCATCGACTGCCCTCCCTCGCTCGGCCTGCTGACGGTCAACGCGCTGGTGGCCGCGCAGGAGGTGCTGATTCCCATTCAGTGCGAGTACTACGCGCTGGAGGGCCTGAACCAGCTGATCAACAACATCAACCTGGTCCGGCAGCACCTCAACCCGAAGCTCGAGGTCTCCACGATCCTGCTCACCATGTACGACCGGCGTACCCGGCTCGCCGACGCGGTCGAGCAGGACGTCCGGAACCACTTCGGCGACAAGGTCCTCCAGGCGGTCATCCCGCGCAACGTGCGGGTGTCGGAGGCACCCAGCTACGGGCAGTCCGTGATGACCTACGATCCCGGTTCGCGGGGGGCGACGAGCTACTTCGAGGCCGCCCAGGAGATCGCCGAGCGCGGTGTCAAGGAGCCGGTGAGCCGGAATGCGTAGTGCGGACGAGTCGCTGGGAGGCGTCGCATGAAGAACCGTCCCCGTGGCGGTCTGGGTCGAGGGCTCGGGGCGCTGATCCCGACCGGGCCGGCACCGGAGGCGCCGGGCACGACCCTCACCGCGCCGGTCGAGGCCGACGCCGACGGTACGGCGGAAGCCGCCCCCGTCGAGGCGGTGCCCGCACCGGTCGCCACGCTGCCGGAGCCGTCCGAGCCACAGCTGAGCCCGGTCCCGGGGGCCCGTTTCGCCGAGATCCCGGTCGACGCGATCGTGCCGAACCCGAAGCAGCCCCGGCACGTCTTCGACGAGGAGGCGCTGGAGGAGCTGAAGACCTCCATCCAGGAGGTCGGCTTCCTCCAGCCGATCGTCGTCCGCCAGCTCGACGCCGAGAAGTACGAACTCGTCATGGGCGAGCGCCGGTGGCGGGCCGCCCAGGCGGTGGGCCGGGAGAACATTCCGGCGATCGTCCGGGACACCAAGGACGACGCGATGCTCCGGGACGCTCTCCTGGAGAACATCCACCGGGCGAACCTCAACCCGCTGGAAGAGGCCGCGGCCTACCAGCAGCTGCTGGAGGAGTTCGGCGCCACCCACGAGGAACTGGCACGGCGGATCGGGCGTAGCCGGCCGCAGATCTCCAACACCATCCGCCTGCTGAACCTGCCGGCTCAGGTGCAGCGCCGGGTCGCCGCCGGCGTGCTCTCGGCCGGGCACGCGCGGGCACTGCTCAGCCTGGACGAGGCGGAGGCGCAGGAACAGCTCGCCCTGCGAATCGTCGCCGAGGGCCTGTCCGTACGCGCGACCGAGGAGATCGTGGCCCTCGCGCTCAACGACGGGCCGGCGAAGACCCCGGCGGCGAAGCGGCGCACCAAGCCGCACGCCCCGGCCCTCACCGACCTGGCCGACCGGCTTTCCGACCGTTTCGACACCCGGGTGAAGGTCGACATCGGCCGGAGCAAGGGCAAGATCACGATCGAGTTCGCCACGGTGGACGACCTGGAGCGGATCGTCGGGATCATCGGCGTGGGCGAGCAGGAGGAACCGGAGAGCTGACGGCTCCAACCCTCGTCGACCGGCCGCGTCCCCCTTTCGGGGAACGCGGCCGGTTCGTTTTCCGCTCCGGCGGCGAGAGCCACGGCGTGCGGGGCTTGGGTGGCCCGGCGATTTTCGGAGCCGCGTTTCACGTGAAACGGTTGGTCGCTCATTCGGCTGTGCGTGGCGCTGATGCGAGGCGCACGAGGCTCCAAGGATGCGGCCGACGGCGGACTCCCGGTTCATTCCTGGCTGCGGCCGGCCTGACGGCTGGGCCCGACTTCGAGGCTGCGCCCCCGACTTGGAGGCTCGGCCCGACTGGAGGCTCGGCCCGACCCGGAGGCTCAGCCCGACCCGGAGGCTCAGCCCGATCGGCGGGTCAACCTGACCCGGAGGCTCGGCCCGATCCGACGGCTCAACCTGACCCGGAGGCTCAGGCCGATCGGCGGTCAAGCCTGGCCCGGAGGCTCAGCCCAACCCGGTGGCTGCGCCACGGCCGAGGCTTCCACCCAGTTGTCCTACCGAGGGCAGGCCTCGATCAGAATCAGGAGTCCCCGCCTTCGTCAGCGTCCTGGGCGGTAGCGCTGAAGCCTCCCCGGCTCACCGCCTGAGCGGCTCACCTCCTGAGCGGCTCACCTCCTGAGCGGCCCACCACCTGGGCGGCCCACCCACCTGGACGGCCCACCACCGGTGCTCGCCCATGACGAGTTCGTCCGGCCTCTGTCGCGAGCCTGCCGTCGACGGGCCTGGAGCTGGCCCGAGCCCCTTGTCGACCCGACGAGCCGCAAAGGGGCAGCGCTGTGGCGACCGCCTGCGTGGAGACCGCTGCATGGGTCTGTGAGCCGTTGGCGGGCCCGGGAGGTCCGCGGGTGCCAGTCACGCGTCTCCTGCCGCCTGTGACGCCTGAGGAGGCTTTGCTAGGCCGTTGCAGAGAGGAGGCGCATTGGACCGTATGCCGCATCGCTGTCCCCGGTCCTGTTTCACGTGAAACGGGGACCTCGAATGCGCTCCAGCCCCCAAGACGATGAGGGCCTAGAGGTGCCCGTGCCCTGCTGCTGGCCGCCGCGCTGATCCCGCCGCACATCGGCGATCCGGGCCGGGCCGGCCTGGTGCGCGACGCGTTGTGGCGAGCTCGGCCTCCGGCGGCACCCGGCGGCGCAGCGGGGCGGAGCATCAGGCGGCTCGCCCCCCGAAGGTCCCTGCCACATGCTGAGCCGCCCGCCTCGATCGACGGGTCGAACGCGATGGCAGGTCGACCGAGGAGCTCCTCAACACGCAGCGGACCGGGCCCACACTGGCTGCGGGCCGACATGGGCTGCCGACCGACATGGGCTGCGGAGCGACATGGGCTGCGGAGCGCATGGGCTGCGGAGCGACATCAGCTGCGGACCGGACCGAAACGGGGCTGCGAGCTGGGGCCAATACCGGGCGCGCCCCGCGCCGCCGTGGGCTGCGCGCGGCCTCGGACCGGCTGCCGGACCGGACATGGCCATGGATCGGCCGAGCAGAAGGCAGCGAACCGGGTTTCCAGGCCGGCAGCTACACCGCTCGACCCGGGGATCGGTGCGCCGCCTGCGCGTCCCCAAGTCTTCCCCGACTTGGAGGTGCCCAGCGCGCGCCGCCGCTCGCCATCGCCACTTGCGCCGCCTGGCCCTCGACGCCTGGTGTCGAACCAGCCGCCGAGCGAGTGGATGTCGACCCTCCTGACGCTCGCACGATCCGAGACTGCGGCCCATCAAGCCGTTGCCGGGGTGGCGTCCCCACTCCGGAATCTCCGGCGAGCGGCTTGCCGTCGGGTGGCCCCGCCATGGCCACGATCCATCCTCCGCCCGACTCGACCCTCTCGGAATTCTCGCGGCGGACACCCCGTTTCACGTGGAACATGCAAGCCGCAACCTGCGCGACGCCTGCGAGGGCCGAGCGAGCGGGCCGCTCCCGGCCACCTAGGGGACCCGGCCTTTCACGCTCCTGCCGGAAGATCCCGCGCTCCCGCCTGCCCGCAGAGCGGTACGTCGTGGCTCAGCTGTTTCGAGATGGCCAGCCCTACCCGGCCGGTCACCTGTGGCTCCGTAGGCAGGGAACTGCCCCGCACGCTCCGAGGAAGGGCGAGTCGAGGATCCCCGCCGGCCAGGGGTCGTTGTCGCACCTGCCGACGGAGCCGGCGAGAGGGCGCGACGTGAAGCCGCAGCGCCACACCGGAGAAGAGTTGGCGACCGCCGGAGGCACGGCGACGAGAAGCCCTGATCGCCGCCTCCGAGCCCGCCTCGATGCGCTCCGCGTCGAGGGGCGCCACCGGAAAAGACCCTCCGGGCAGCAGCCAACCGGCGGTTCGCTCGTTGGGAGAAACGGGCCCGCCATGCCTGTGGCTGAAACTGTGGATTCGGCCCCAAAGTTATCCACAGCGGTTTTCCACAGGCCCCCTCCGTTTCACGTGAAACACGGTGTCAGAGCACGTCCTGCCCTGTGGATGACGTGCTGTGGTGGTGATCTCACCAGCCTGTGGACAACCACTCTCAGACTGCTCCCAGGGCCCCTCGGTGACTCGACCTGGCCTTCCGAGGTGTCCTCACGATCCCCGTCGTTCGGGTAGGGACAGCGGTCGCCGACTCGGTTAGGGTCAGCGTCGTGCACGACACCCCTCCCGCAGTCCCCGACTTCACCCAGTGGCCCTCGTTTCCCTTCGAGGGCGACCTCCACGTCAAGCAGCTCGACGACCCGGTCCCGGTCGAGCCGCCCCGCAAGGGCGAAGGACATCGGGAATGCACCGCCTGCAACGCCCCCGACGACGCCTACATCTGGGTGGGCGAGCGATGGCGGGTACGCGCCATGGACCGCCCCACCGGGCTGCCGATGGTGCTGATCCTGGAGTCCCGCTCGCACCTCGACCTCGGAGACCTGCCCAACCTGCTCGCCGCCGAACTCGGGGTCATGACGGTCCGGCTGGAACGCGCCATCCGGTCGTTGGACGGTGTCGCCCGGGTGCACGTCAACCGGTGGGGTGACGGGTCCGCGCACCTGCACATGTGGTTCCTGGCCCGGCCGTACGGGCGGCTCCAGTTGCGGGGCACGTTCCTGTCGCTCTGGGACTCGATCCTCCCGCCCATCTCCGAGGCGCAGTGGCGGGAGAACCTCGCGATGGTGGCCGCCTGGCTCGCCGAGTTCGGTGGGCGTCCGCTCGCCGAGCCGCCGCGCATCCAGTGGCAGGCACCGTCCAGCCTGTCCGCGCAGGCCTCTCGGGAGCAGGAGCAGCGCGCGGAGGAGGAGCCGGTGTCGGTGATCGAGTCGGACGAGGAGATCCCCGTGCCGGCGGACGACGACCTGGACGACACCGCCGACACCGCCGACGCCGCAAAGGGCGACGGCAGCGGCGGCAGCGACGCCGACGCGGGCGACCACACCGGAATGAGCGACGACGCGGGCCGTGACGACCGCGGCCAGGACACCGACGGCACCAAGGGCGGCAGCGGAGCAGCCCCCGGCAGCGACGCCGACGGAAACGGCGCCGACGGAAGCGACGCCGACGGAAGCGACGCCGACGAAGGCGACGCCGACGAAGGCGACGCTGAAGACGACGCTGCGGCGGAAGCCCGCCGAGGAGCCCAGCCCGCCAGGTGAGCGAGGGAAGGTCAGCCGCGCCGGGCAGCCGCGCGGCTGACCAGTGTCCCGAGCACCCGGCCGAAGTCCAGTCCGGCGGCCTGGATCGCCAGCGGCAGCAGCGACGTCTCGGTCATGCCCGGCGAGACGTTGACCTCCAGCACGTGCGGCCGGCCCTCGGCGTCGACGATCAGGTCGACCCGGGACAGGTCACGCAGGCCCAGGGCGGTGTGCGCCGCCAGCGCCACCTCGGTGACCGTGTCGGCGACCGCGCTGTCGAGCCGGGCCGGGGCGTGCCAGGTGGTCCGGCCGGCGGTGTAGCGGGCCGCGTAGTCGTACACGCCGTTGCGCGGCACGATCTCCACCGGCGGCAGGGCGCGCGGGCCGTCGCCGAGGTCGACCACGGAGACCGCCACGTCCATGCCGGGCACGTACCGCTCGACCAGCGCGGTCGAGTCGTACGCGAAGCAGCCGACCATCGCGGCCGGGAGCGCCGCGGCGTCCCGGACCACGGCGGCGCCCAGGCCGGAACCACCCTGGGTCGGCTTGACCATCAGCGGCAGCCCCAACCGGTCCACGATCCGGTCGAGCACCGCCACCGCGCCCAGCTCGGAGAAGCGGTCGTGCGGCAGCGCCACCCAGTCCGGGGTGGGGATGCCGTTCTCCCGCAGCACCGCCTTCGCCGACGGCTTGTCCCAGGCCAGCCGGGAGGCGCGGGCGTCACAGCCGACGTACGGCACGCCGCAGAGGTCCAGTACGCCGCGCAGCGATCCGTCCTCGCCGGTCGCCCCGTGCAGCGCGATCACCACCGCGTCCGGCGGGTCGGCGGCCAGGGCGGGCAGCAGCGCCACGTCGGCGTCCCGCAGCTCGGCCTCCACGCCGACCGCGCGCAGCGCGTCGAGCACCCGGCGGCCGGAACGTAGCGAGACGTCCCGCTCGTAGGAGAGGCCACCGGCCAGCACGAGCACGTGCAGGTCGGCGGTGACGGCGGGATCGGTCACGGGGGATGCTCCGGCAGCGGTCACGACCATGCCGGAATCATGCCAAGTCGGGTCCCGGCGCGTCCGCGCCGCCCTGCCGCCGGCGACCGGCCGGCGTCACCGTGCCGAAGACGCGCCGCATGGCGATGTCCTGTTCCATCACTCCGGCCAGCCGGCGCACCCCCTCGCGGATGCGCTCCGGGGACGGGAAGGAGAAGTTGAGCCGCATGTTGCCGGTGCCGGAGCCGTCCGCGTAGAAGCCGGTGCCCGGCACGTAGGCGACCCGGGCGGCGATGGCCCGGGGCATCATCGCCTTGGCGTCCAGCCCGTCCGGCAGGTTCGCCCAGACGAACAGACCGCCGGCCGGGGTGGTCCAGGTGGTGCCGGCTGGCATCAGGTCCTCCAGCGCGGTCAGCATCGCGTCCCGCCGCTCCCGGTAGACCTCCCGGTAGACCTTCAGCTGCTGCCGCCACGGCATCGTCGACAGGTACGTCGCCACCGCCGCCTGCGCGTAGCCGCTGGGGCAGAGGATCTGCGCCTCGCTGGCGATCACCAGCTTGTCGCGGACCGCGTGCGGGGCCAGGATCCAGCCGACCCGCAGACCCGGGGCGAAGGTCTTGGAGAAGGTGCTCAGGTAGAAGACCCCGTCGCGGCGGCGGGCCCGCAGCGGCGCGGGCGCCTCCCCCTCGAAACCGAGCTGACCGTACGGGTCGTCCTCCACCACGAGGAGGCCAGCGCGCTCGCAGATGTCCAGCACCCGCTCGCGCCGCTCCTCGCTCAGCGTCACGCCCGTCGGGTTCTGGTAGGTGGGGATGGTGTAGAGGAACTTGACCCGGCGCCCGGCGCGGGCCAGGTCGGCGATGGCCACCTCCAGCGCCTCGGGGATCAGCCCCTCGTCGTCCATCGGTACGTGCGCCACCTGGGCCTGGGCGGCCTGGAACACCCCGAGCGCGCCGACGTAGGTCGGGCCCTCGGCGAGCACCACGTCCCCGGGGTCGAGGAAGAGCCGGGCCACCAGGTCGAGGGCCTGCTGGCCGCCGACGGTCACCACCACGTCCTCCGGGGAGGCACCGCAGGACGCGTCGATGCCGGAGAGGGCCATCACCTCGCAGATCCGCTCGCGCAGCTCCAGGGTGCCCTGGCCGATGCCGTACTGGAGGGTGGTGACGCCGTGCTCGGAGCCGAGCCTGCCGAGCATCTCGCCGACCGCGTCGAGCGGCAGCGCGGCGATGTAGGGTGCTCCACCGGCGAGCGAGACGACCTCGGGCCGGCTGGCCACCGCGAAGAGCGCCCGGATCTCCGAGGCGGTCATCCCGCGGACGCGCCGGGCGTACCGGTCGGTGTAGTCGTCGAGCGTCGTGCCGGTCATGACATCACCTCATCGGGTGTCGGTCGGGCTCCCGCCCGGTGTGGTACCCGCGAAGCCGGCGACCATGGCGGCGCGGGACGCCGGTTGGTCGATCCTAGTCCGCGGCAGCCGTTCCGGAACCGCTGACGTGGGCTGCGTCCACATCCCGGACCGGCGTCCCCGGCTCGGGTGGCCGTTCGCGCGTCTGTTCCCGTACGGTCGGCTGGCGGCGTACGATCGCTCGTCGGGGGGCAGGAAGGCGGCGGCGTCTCCTCCGCGCTGGTTTCACCTCCGAGCCTATTGTGGGGATGCGCCAATGTCGCGACGTCTGGTCAGTCTGACCCTCGACACCCTGGAAGACCTGCCCCGCCCGTGCCGGCAGTGCGTCTACTGGGAGCTGGACCCGGTCTCCGCCGACCGGGCCTGCGCGGCCGGTGACCCCGGCCTGGAGAAGGAGGCCTGGGTCTCCCAGACCCTGCTCGAATGGGGCTCCTGCGGCAAGCTCGCCTACGTCGACGGCATGCCCGCCGGGTTCGTCATGTACGCCCCGCCGGCGTACGTCCCCCGCTCGATGGCCTTCCCCACCTCACCGGTCTCCGCCGACGCGGCGCTGCTGATGACCGCCAACGTGGTGCCCTCGTTCGCCGGGGGCGGGCTGGGCCGGATGCTCGTCCAGGGCGTCGCCCGGGACCTCACCAAGCGCGGCATCAAGGCGATCGAGGCGTTCGGTGACGCCAAGTTCGGCGACGGCGAGGACGCGACCCGGGCCTGCGTCGCGCCCGCCGACTTCTTCCTCTCGGTGGGCTTCAAGACCGTCCGGCCGCACCCGCGCTACCCCCGGCTGCGGCTGGAGCTACGGACCGCGCTGAGCTGGAAGTCCGACGTCGAGTACGCGCTGGAGAAGCTGCTCGGCTCGATGAGCCCGGAGACCCTGCTCCGCCCGGTACGCCCCGCCCCGGCCACCCGCGCCACCACCAGCTGAGGCCGAGCGGCCCCGGTCAGTCCATCACCGCACCGGCGGCCACCACCGCGCGCAGCTCGCTGACGTCGATCGAGCCGGTCGGCACGTCCCGTTCGATCGGGAAGAACATCCGCTGCACCGCGGCCACGATCGCCTCGACGACCTTGTCCCGGAACCGGGGGTCCACCAGCCGGTGCCGGTCCGCGGGGGAGGTGAGGTAGCCGACCTCGACGCGTACCGCCGGCATCCGGGTCAGCCGCAGCAGGTCCCAGGCCTTGGCGTGGGTACGGCAGTCCCGCAGCCCGGTACGCGCCACGATCTCCCGCTGCACCAGCCCGGCCAGCCGCTCCCCGGTCGCGGAGGTGACGCCGTTGTCGGTGCCGTAGTGGTAGGTCGCCACCCCCTCGGCCTCCGGGTTGGCGTGCCCGTCGGTGTGCAGGGAGATGAAGACGTCGGCGCCGAGCGAGTTGGCCAGCTGCGCCCGGTCGGTGTCCGGCAGGCAGGTCGCCGGCGTCGGGCCCCGGGTCAGCTGCACCCGTACCCCGGCGGCGGCCAGCCGCCCCTCCAGCCGGCTGGCCAGGTCGTGCACCAGCTCCGCCTCGCTCCAGCGCAGCGGGCCGTCCGGCACCACCACGCCGGGGTCGGTGCCGCCGTGGCCGGGGTCGATCACCACGGTCCGGCCCACCAGGGCCGGCCCGGACTGCCGGATCGCGTCGGACTCGCGCAGCCACTGCGGCCGGCCGCCGACCACCTTGCGACCGAGGCGGCGCAGGGCGCCCATGGTGTGCGGGCCGCAGGAGCCGTCCGGCTTGAGCCCGACCTCACGCTGGAACTGGGCCACCGCGCGGGAGGTGCGGATGCCGTAGATGGCGTCGGCGTGGCCGACGTCGTACCCCATCTCCAGCAGCCGCTCCTGCAGCGAACGGACGTCCTCGCCGGTGAGGGGTTCGGGCACCGCGTGGTAGAGGGTGCGGGCGCCGAGCCGCCAGCGGGCCGCGTCGAGCGCGCGCCAGGTCTCGGCGCCCACCCGCCCGTCGACGCTGAGGCCCCGGGACTGCTGGAAGGCGCGGACGGCGCGTTCGGTGGCGACGTCGAACTCGTCGCCCGCGTCGGGTGGGAGGAGATCGAGGCCGGTGAGGACCGTGCGGATCTCCGTCACCGCGGGCCCACGGTCACCGGGTCGGATCGGACGCACGCACGACCCCCTCTGCACGGATGCTGGCTGGCCGGGCGCCACGGTCGCGCGACCGGAGGTGCAAATCCGCGTAGCGGATGCCTACGGAGCGTACCGTGACCGGTGGCCGCCCGCCGGACGTTCGCCCAGCTCAGGGCCGCAACGACGAAACCCCCACACCCGGGTGGGTGCGGGGGTTCCGGTGGTACGAGCGGTTACAGCGCAGACTCGATCATGCGGACCAGCTCGCCCTTGGGCTTGGCACCGGCGATCGACTGCACCGGCTCGCCGTTCTTGAAGATGGTGAGGGTCGGTACGGACATCACCCGGTAGGCGCGGGCGGTCTCCGGGTTCTCGTCGATGTTGAGCTTGACGATGGTGACCTGGTCGCCCATCTCGCCCGCGATCTCCTCTAGCAGCGGGGAGACCTTGCGGCACGGCCCGCACCACTCCGCCCAGAAGTCCACCAGTACCGGCTTGTCGGACTTCAGCACGTCAGTGGCGAAGTTCGCGTCGGTGACGACCTTTGTTGCTCCCACTATGACCCTCCTCCGGGACTTTCGTTCTTCGGTTGTTCAGCCGCTGATCGTGGCGATGAAGCGCTCGGCGTCGAGGGCGGCGGCGCAGCCCGTGCCGGCCGCCGTGATGGCCTGCCGGTAGGTGTGGTCGACCACGTCGCCGGCGGCGAAGACACCCGGCAGGCTGGTGCGGGTGCTCGGCGCCTCGACCTTCACGTAACCCTCGTCGTCCAGCTCCACCTGCCCGCGGAAGAGCTCGCTGCGCGGGTCGTGGCCGATCGCGACGAACACGCCCGTCACGTCCAGCACCTTGGTCTCGCCGGTGTGCACGTTGCGGACCCGTACCCCGCTGACCTTGCCGTCCTCGCCGAGGATCTCCTCGACGGTGGTGTTCCACTCGACCTTGATCTTGTCGTTGCCGAGCGCGCGGCCGGCCATGATCTTGCTGGCGCGGAACGAGTCGCGCCGGTGGATGATGGTGACCGACTCGGCGAACCGGGTGAGGAAGCTCGCCTCCTCCATCGCGGAGTCGCCACCGCCGACGACGACGATGTGCTGGCCGCGGAAGAAGAAACCGTCACAGGTGGCGCAGGACGACACACCGTGGCCCAGGTACTCCTGCTCGCCCGGCACGCCCAGCGGCCGCCAGGCCGAGCCGGTGGAGAGGATGACGGCCCGGGCGCGGTAGGCGGTCTCGCCGACCCACACGGTGCTGACCGCGTCCGACCCGATCTTCCCGGTGTCCTTCAGCTCGACCCGGGTGACGTCGTCGGTGAGGAACTCCGCGCCGAACCGCTCGGCCTGCTTGCGCATGTTGTCCATCAGCTCGGGGCCGAGGATGCCGTCGGCGAAGCCGGGGAAGTTCTCCACCTCGGTGGTGGTCATCAGGGCGCCGCCGGACTGCACACCCTCGATGACGAGCGGCTTGAGGTTGGCGCGCGCGGCGTAGACCGCCGCGGTGTAACCGGCCGGCCCGGAGCCGATGATGATCAGGTTGCGGACCTCGTCCACTGCCGTCTCCCGATGTGTGTGTTCGACAGCCGCTCCCGGCTGGCCTTGCGGCCGGGGTCGACGTCGATCCGAGTGCCGACGGCCCAGCGACGCCGGCGACTGACTTGCAGAACGTCATCGTACGAACCGGGGATTCCCGAACCGGTCATCCGGTGGGTCACGTCACGCGGCGACGGACGACCGGTGACCGCGAACTCACCCTACCTGTGCCTGGTAGCGGGTGTCCGCGCCGGATCCCGGCACTCCGCATTCCGCGCCGCTCACCCAGGCCCAGCGGGCCCCGGACGGGTCGGCGAAGCGGAGCACCAGCGCCGGTTCCCCCTGGAAGGCGGCGTAGTCGAGCAGTTCCACGGTGATCGGTCCGCGCCCGTGCTCGGCGGAGACGTCGGCGAGACAGGCGTCCAGCGCGCCCGCTGCGGCCAGCCGGTCGAGCCCGTTGGCGCTGGACGATCGCCGGCCCTCGTCGAGGGCCTTCGCGGTCGAGCCGCCGGGGGCGAGCCCCGGGTCGGCGGTGGCCACCCGGGGCAGCACGGTCGCGCCAGCCCCGCCGGCCAGCGCCTGCGGGGTCCAGTCGGTGCCGCTGCGCTGCGCGGTGCCGGTGACCCGGAACGGTGCCGCCCCGGCGGCGGCCTCGCCGCGACCCTCGGCGACCGTCGAGTCGGCCGTGCCGGTGACGCCCGATCGGTCCAGCAGGTGGTCGACGCCGAAGCCGACGGCCGCGAGCGAGGCCGCAGCCAGCGCGACCGGAGCGGCGAGCCGCGTCCAGCGCCGGCGCCGGCGGCCCGGCCCGGTGGCGTCGCCCCGCCGGACCCCGCGGGTACGCCCCGACCCGAGCTGGGCCGGTACCGGATGCCCCGGGACCGGTCCGCCGGTCGGCGAGTCGGCATCCACCGGTGGGTGCGCGTCGGAAGCCGGCAGGTCGGCCGGGGCGGGCCCGGCACCGGCCAGTGCGGCGGTGAGTCGTTCGGTGACCGCGAGCGGCATCTGCGGGGCCGGCTCGGCCCAGTCGGCGAGGTCGGCGCGGACCAGGGCCACGGCGGGTGCCAGGGCGGCGTACGCCTCGGCCCAGGCCGGGTCCTGTTCGACCAGCCGCGCCACGGTGGCCTCCTCCGGGGTGCCGTCCAGCGCGCCGCCGAGGTAGTCGGCGAGCAGGTCGTGGTCGACCCCGCTGAACTCCCCGGCCGTCACGTGTCCTCCTGGTTGGCGTCCCGTCGGGAGTGCCCCGACCCCGATCCGACGCCCTCGGGCGCCCGTGGGTTCCCGAGGGTGACGCCGGGCACGCCCCGGCCGGTGGACGGGACCACGCCGGGCGTCGCGTCGGTGGAGCCGGTACGCAGGTGGCCGAGCTGCACCGCCAGCCGGGCGCGGCCACGGGCGCAGCGGCTCTTCACCGTCCCCTCGGCCACGCCGAGGATCCGGGCCACCTCGGCGACCGGGTAGCCCTGGACGTCCACCAGCACCAGCGCGGCCCGCTGCTCGACCGGCAACGTGGCCAGGGCCTGCCGGACGACCAGCGCGGTGTCGTGGTCGGGGGCCGGCGCGGCCGGCTCGACACCGCCGGAGCCGCCCTCGTCGACCCGGGTGCCGTCGGGCAGCGGGACGGTCGGGTGCGCCTGGCGGCGACGGATCCGGTCCAGGCAGGCGTTCACCACGATCCGGTGCAGCCAGGTCGTCACGGCCGAGTCGCCCCGGAAGCGCGCGGCGGCCCGGTGCGCGGAGAGCAGCGCGTCCTGGAGGGCGTCGGCGGCTTCCTCGCGGTCGCCGAGCGTGCGCAGGGCCACCGCCCAGAGGCGGTCCCGGTGCCGGTGGAAGAGTTCGGCGAAGGCGTCCCGGTCACCGGCGACGTGCGCGCGCAGCAGGTCGGCGTCGCCGGTCTCGGCGGCCGGCACCGGACGCGGCGGCACGACCGGCACCGCGTCGCCGGTCGCTGGATCAGGCGTACGCCCGCCGCGACCGGCCATCACCACGTCCGTCGGGTGCGGTGCCGGGCGCGCGGTGGGCGGCTCACGACCCGTAGACCTTGACTTCCTGCACGTCGATCTTGAGGTCGCTCGCCGGCAGCTTGGTGATCCAGAAGAGCAGGTACTGGTACTTCTGCTCCGGGTTGAACCCGTTGAAGGTCATCGTGGTGCCGTCGTGCTCCTCGAACGGCTGACCGATCGGGTTCTTGTAGCTCGCCACGAGCTGCTTGTCGCCGGCGGAGCTGGACGGGAAGTCCTTCGTACCCCAGAGCAGCTCGGCGGAGGCGCCGGTGGAGGAGAGGATCGCCTGCACCGACTTCACCGTGTGCGGCTTGCCCAGGTCGATCAGGACACCCATGCCCTTCTTGCGGTTGCCGAAGTTCGCGGTGGTGTAGGTGTCGGTGCCCCAGCCCTCGTCCTCGTCGCCGTCGATGACCTTCTCGGCGTCTTCGAGCTCGTCGCGGAGCTTGCTGTCCGGGTCGATGATCCGGACTTCCTCGACGGAGAGCTTGCGTACGACGGGCGCGGGCGCGGTGGCGCCGCTGGACGGGGCGCTGTTCGTCGGCCGGGCGACCGGCTCGGGGTCGGACGACTTGTCGTCGCCGCCCAGCGCGCTGATTCCGATGAGCAGACCGACCAGGGCGACCGCCAGCAGACCGGCGATGCCGACCGCGACCTTGCGCCCACCGGCGGCGGCCAGCGGGGACGGGTCGTCGCCCGGGTCCGCGGTGAACCGGATCGTGCCGGTCTGGTCGAGGAAGTGGTCCTCGGACGGCACGTCGAGCCGGGCCAGCTCGGCGGCGAGCACGTCCGACGAGGGCGGAGCGATCTCGGCGTCGAGCAGGTCCATGGTCAGGTCGTCGAGGTACGCCGGCACACCGGCGCGGACCTGCCGGGGCGCGGCGATCGCGCCGCTGGCGTCCCGGACCGCGTCCGGGATGGCGGCCCGGCCGTGCCCGGCGGTCGCGCCGCGCAGCGGGGCCTCGGCGTGCGGCCAGTGCCCGGTGAGGGCGAAGTAGAGGATGCCGCCGACCGCCCGGATGTCGTTCTCCTGGCTGTCCGCGCCGTCGGTGCGCGCGTCGGCCAGCACCACCCGGCCCTCGTCGCTGATCATCACGGTGCCGGGGTGCACGTTGCCGTGCACCATGCCGGTGGCGTGCACGGCGGCCAGCGCGCTGGCGACGGCGTTGCCGATGGCGGTGGCCCGGGCCGGGTCCAGCGGCCCGTCGGCGGCGACCATCTCGCGCAGGGAGTGCCCGTCGACCCACTCGCGGACGACGTAGGCCCGCTCGTCCTCGTCGATCGCGTCGTAGACGCCGACCAGGTTGGGGTGGATCACCCGGCTGGCGGCCACCGCGGCCTGGAGCATCTCGGTGGCCGAGTCGCCGCCGGGGTAGCGCAGCACGACCGCGACCGGCCGGCGCAGCACGACGTCGACCCCTCGCCAGACCAGTCGCCCGGCGCTGTCGTTGTTGATGTGCTCGACCAGCTCGTACCGCTCGGCGAGGATCTCACCGGCCGTGGGAGCACCGAAGGTCATGACGGGCGGAGCAGTCTCCTCCGCCTCCTGACCCTCGCCGACCTGGGTCACCCGTCCTCCCTCGGTGATCGTGTCGATCGATGGACCCGCGCTGCTGGGCATGTGGCTTCCCGCTCTGCCGTCGAAGGAACCGACCGGCGTGTCGACGCGTACGTCGAACACCTGCCGTGTCCGTCGAGAGCGACCTTACCCGGACCACCCGTCATACCGACATGTCATCTTCCCGCCGTACCCGGCGACGTGCCGGTTGTGGACGACCTCGCCCGGTTACGACCGTTGTCGGCCACGTTGCTGGCACATGTACTAGCCAATCTAGAGGCTGACCGCAAGTAGTCGTAGCAGGGGCCGACCCGGGTGTGGCGGCCCGCCGACGTCCGATCAGGTTCCCTCCGAACGGCCCTCCATGCTCAGCCGTACGGTTGGTTGTCCACAGGCCGATCCGGTTGCTGACCGGGGAAACGCGGAGTTATCCACAGCCACGTCCCCAGGCTGGTGATCCTCGTTCACGCTCCGTGCGGGGAAGCCCGCGCCGCCGGAGTCGGCTCAGCGGCCGAGCCGGCGGCGGACCATCCCGACCACCTCGGTGATCTCCCCGATCCGCAGCACCATGGCCAGCCCCAGGTACGTCACGCCGATCACCGCGCCGCCCACCACCAGCTGGAGCGCCGCCGCCAGCCAGCCCAGGTCGGCCGGGTCGCCGGGGAGCAGACTCACCACCAGCAGGCCGACCAGCGCCGCCCCGAGCGCGGCGACGACCACCTTGCCCATGGTCCGCATGATCCCGCCCAGCCCGATCCGGCCGACCCGCGGCCGCAGCAGCATGGCCGAGACGACCGCTGCCGCCACGTACGAGATCGCGTTGCCGAGCATCATGCCGGCCGCGGCGAAGGTGGCCGAGAAGGCGATGAAGAGTCCCACCTGGAGCAGCACCCGCAGCGCCACCACCGGGATGTTGATCAGTGCCGGGGTGCGGGTGTCCGGCAGCGCGTAGAAGGCGAAGGTGAAGAGCTGGCTGATCGCGAACGGCACCAGCCCCACGGCCGCGACCAGCAGCACGGTGGAGGTGGCCCGGGCGTTCTCGGCGTCGAAGGCGCCGTACTGGAAGACCACCCGGGAGATCGGCCCGGCCAGGACCGCGTAGCAGACCGCGATCGGGGCCAGCACCGCCGTCACCATCCGGGTGCCCCGGGCCAGGTCGGCGGTGACGTCGTGGAAGCGCCCGTCCGCCGCGGCGGCGCTCATCCGCGGCATCAGCGCCGTGATGATCGAGACGGCGATGATGCCGTGCGCCATCATCAGCAGCAGGAAGACGTTGTTGTAGATCAGGATGCCGGCGCTGTCCTCGCCCGCCGCCCGGGTGAGCAGGTTGACCACCACGAAGAGCCCGAGCTGGTTGACCCCGACGTAGCAGAACATCCAGGCCCCGAGCTGGGCCAGCTCGCGCAGCCCCAGCTCGCGGAAGTCGAACCGCCACTTCCACCGGAAGCCCACCTTGCGCAGCGCCGGCAGCAGCCCGGCGGCCTGCACCGCCACGCCGAGCAGGGTGCCGCCGCCGACCAGCAGGATCTGGCCCATGCCCAGGTCGCCGGGCTTCAGCGCCTCGGCCCCGTAGATCAGGATGTAGAGGCCGAAGACGCCGATGACCACCAGGTTGTTCAGGATCGGCGCCCACATCGGGGCGGCGAAGTGGCCCCGGGTGTTCAGCACCGCGGCGATCAGCGCGCTGACGCCGGTGAAGAACAGCATCGGCAGCATCAGGTACGACAGGCTGGTGACGAGATCCGTGTAGTCCTGGTCCTTGCCGCTGGCGTAGATGGCGGTCAGCGCCGAGGCCGACGTCACCGCGATGAGCGCGGCGGCCGCCAGCGTGATCACCGCCAGGCTGAGCAGCCGCTGCGCGTACGCCTCGCCCCGGTCGGCGTCGGCCTTGCTGCGGCGGACCAGCACCGGGATCAGCACGCTGGTGAGCACGCCGCCGAGCAGGAACTCGTACACCTGGTTGGGCAGGAACTGCGCGGTGGTGTACGCGTTGCCGACCAGGTTGCCCAGCGCCGCGCCGATCATCAGGTTGCGGATGAAGCCCGTACCCCGGCTGATCAGGCTGCCGACGGCCATCACCGCGCTGTTCGCCGCGGCGCTGGCCTCCCCCACCTGCTCCGGCGGCGGCGCGGTGGCCTCCACCGCCGGCTGGTTCAGCGGCTCGGCGGAGATGAAGGTCGCCTGGTCGGTCGGCGGGATGGCACCGTCCGGCGTGGCGTTCGCGCTGCGGTAGAGCCCGCCGCTCATCTCCTGCCTCCAAGGGGGTACGTCGGAGCCGGACGACCGGCCCGCACGCCCAAGACCTTAGTCAACCCAGCTCAGTTACCCGCGCCCGGCGGATCAGATCCCACCCCGGCCCGATAGGCTGGCGATCCCATGTCCGAAGCTGCCTCCGCACCCCACGCCGCCGACCGCCGCGAGCTCACCGTCGCGCAGCGCAACGCCGTCGCCGAACTGCTCCGTGTGTCCCCGGTCGCCGACGAGCTCGGCCGCCGGTTCGCGCAGGCCGGGCACGAGCTGCACCTGGTGGGCGGTTCCGTCCGGGACGCCCTGCTCGGCCGGCTCGGTGAAGACCTGGACTTCTGCACCGACGCCCATCCCGACCAGACCCTGCGGATCATCAAGGGCTGGGCCGAGTCGATCTGGGAGACCGGCCGCGAGTTCGGCACCATCGGACTGCAGCGCGACGGGCTGCGGCTGGAGATCACCACCTTCCGCGCCGAGGCGTACGACCAGGTCAGCCGCAACCCGATCGTCGAGTACGGGACCAACCTCAGCGACGACCTGAAGCGGCGGGACTTCACCATCAACGCGATGGCGGTCAGCCTCCCCGACCACCGGTTCACCGACCCGCACGGCGGCCTGGACGACCTCGCGGCCAAGGTGATCCGCACCCCCGGCACGCCCCGGGAGTCCTTCGGCGACGACCCGCTGCGGATGCTGCGGGCGGCCCGCTTCGCCGCGCAGCTGCGCTTCGCCGTGCACCCCGAAGTGCACGAGGCTATGACCCGGATGGCCACCGACCTGGACCGGATCACCGCCGAGCGGATCCGGGACGAGTTCACCAAGCTGCTCTGCGGCGCCGACCCGATCACCGGGCTGCGGCTGCTGGTCGACACCGGGCTGGCCGAGCGCTTCCTGCCCGAGCTGACCGGGCTCAAGCTGGAGATCGACGAGCACGCCCAGCACAAGGACGTCTACGAGCACACCCTCACCGTGGTCAGCAACGCGGTCTCGTACGAGACCGACGGCTGCGACTTCGTGCTCCGGATGGCCGCGCTCATGCACGACGTGGGCAAGCCGGCCACCAAGTCGGTCGGGCCGGACGGCCGGGTCAGCTTCCACCACCACGAGGTGGTCGGCGCCCGGCTGACCAAGGCCCGGATGAAGGCGCTGCGCTACCCCAAGGACGTGACCGGGCAGGTGGTCGCCCTGGTCGCCCTGCACCTGCGCTTCTACGGGTACGGCCGGGGCGAGTGGACGGACTCGGCGGTGCGCCGGTACGTCACCGACGCCGGTGACCTGCTGCCCCGGCTGCACAAGCTGACCCGATCGGACTGCACCACCCGCAACCGGCGCAAGGCGGCCCAGCTCGCGGCCGACTACGACGCGCTGGAGGAGCGGATCGCCCGGATCGCCGCCGAGGAGGACCTCGCGCGGGTCCGCCCCGACCTGGACGGCAACGCGATCATGGAGCTGCTCGGCGTACCGCCGGGGCCGGTGGTCGGGCGGGCCTGGCAGCACCTCAAGGAGCTGCGGCTGGAACGCGGTCCGCTGGAGCGGGACGAGGCCGAGGCCGAGCTGCTGCGCTGGGCCCGCGAGCAGGGCGTCATCGACCAGAGCTGACGACGAGGGCGCGTCCACCAGGACGCGCCCTCGTCGGTTGGTCAGCGGGTCTCGACCGCGCTGCCGTCGACCGCGGCCTTGCCGTTGCCCGCGGACTGCGAACCGCCGGCGGACGCCGAGCCGAGCCGGGCCAGCAGGCCCGGCAGGTCGATGCCGGTGAGGTCGGAGCCGAGCTGGAGGCCCTGCGCCACGTTGCCGGCCACCGACTTCGTCAGCGACGACGCGCCGTCGGTGGAGATGACGGTCATCTTGTCGATCGCCCCGATCGGGGCGCTGGCCGCCTCGACCACCTGCGGCAGCACCTTGACCAGCAGATCCAGCACGGCCGCCTCGCCGTACGCGGCGAACGCCTCCGCCTTGCGGGCCATCGCGTCGGCCTCGGCCTGCCCCTTGGCCAGGATGGCCGCGGCCTCCGCCTGGCCCTCCCGCTCGACCGCTTCGGCGATCGCGGAGCGCCGGCGCTGCTCCGCCTCACCCTCCTTGGCGCCCTCGATCGCGTTCGCCTCGGCGAGCGCGGCCCGCCGGGCCCGCTCGCCCTCACCGGTGAGCCGGGACTGCTCGGCGGCGGCCTGGGCGGCGGCGATGACGGCCTGCCGCTGCGCGTCGGCGTTGAGCACCGCCGCGTTGCGGGCCGCCTCGGCCTCCTGCTCCACCTTGTAGCGCGCCGCGTCGGCGGGCTTGCGCACCTCGGTGTCGAGCTGGCGCTGCTTCAGCTCGGCGTTGCGCTCGGCCACCTTCTGCTGCTCGGAGAGGATCGCCTGGTCCCGTTCCGCCTGGGCGAGCGGGCCGGCCGCCGCGGACCGGGCCTTGGCCGCGTCGATCTCGGCCTGGATGCCGGCCTGCTTGAGCGACAGGTTCCGGTTCGCCTCGGCGATCGCCTCCTCGGCGAGCAGCCGCTCCTGCTCGGCCTGCTGGCGGGCGCGCGCCTCGGCGATGGCCGCGTCCTTGAGGACCCGGGCGGCCTCCGGCCGGCCCAGGTCCTGCAGGTAGGAGCCCTCGGCGAGGATGTCCTGGAGCTGGAAGGTGTCCAGCACCAGACCCTGGTTGGTCATCGAGTGCTCGGCCTCCTCGGCGACCGCGCTGGCGAACGCCGCCCGGTCCCGGATGACCTCCTCGACGGTGAGCCGGCCGACGATCGAGCGCAGCGCGCCGGCCAGCACCTCGCGGGTGAAGTTGTCGATCTCGTCCTGCTGGTGCAGGAAGCGCTGGGCGGCGGCGCGGATGGCATCCTCGGTGCCGCCGACCTTGACGATCGCCACGCCGTGCAGGTCGGTGCGGATGCCCTGCTTGCTCACCGCGCCCCGGATGCCCACGTCGATGCGGCGGCTGGACAGGTCGAGCGACTGGAGCTTCTGGACCACCGGCAGCACGAAGACCGAGGCGCCGAGCACCACCTTCTGGCCCGACATGTCGGTGGAGCGACCACCGTCGGCGGTCTGCGTGGTCCGGCCCTTGCGGCCGGTGACGATGAACGCCTCGTTCGGGCCGGCGACCTTGATCCGGGAGAGCACGAAGAGCACCAGGACGAGCGCCAGCAGGACCGCGCCGCCGACGGCGATGACAAGGGGCATGGGCAGTTCCGTCTCTGCGAAAGGGGGTGAGCAGGGGTGGTCAGTAGGTCTCGACGTGGACGCTGGTCTCGCTCAGCGCCTGCACCACGAAGATCTGCGCGCCCACCGGGATCGGGTGGTCGGCGCGGGCGTTGAGCTTCACCGGCTGGCCGGCCACGCGTACCCGGACCTCGCCGTAACCGGCGGCGGGCACCGGGGTGACCACCAGGCCGAGCGCGCCGACCAGGTCGTTTCGGGTGGGGGTGGGGTCGGTGCGCATGTCCCGTGCCGCCCGGCTGAGCCGGGCCGCGAGCCACGCGGTGGGCACGGCGGCGACCGCGCCGCCGGCCACCGCCGCGGCGATCGTCCCGGGGGTACGCCCACCGACCAGCTCGTTGACGATCGCGGCGCCGAAGCCGAAGGCGCCGAGGAAACCGGCGACCGCCTCGACCGACACCGGACCGTCGACGTCGGCGACGTGGAGCAGCTCGGCGCCGAGCAGGGAGAGCGCCAGCACGGCGACGCCCGCCCCACCGATGATCAGAAAGATGAACGTCCCCGT
Source organism: Micromonospora sp. URMC 105 (assembly GCF_051386295.1). Taxonomy (NCBI): domain Bacteria; kingdom Bacillati; phylum Actinomycetota; class Actinomycetes; order Micromonosporales; family Micromonosporaceae; genus Micromonospora; species Micromonospora sp. URMC 105. The sequence continues at coordinate 82,924 of NZ_JBPQTL010000008.1, forward strand.
GGCCACGACCTGCACGGTATCGACGTCACGCAACATTCCGGCCTGATCATTTCGGGGCCACGGTGACGTCCCGGTCGACCAGTTCCCGGGGCAGCGGCTGCCGTTCCAGCTCCCGGCCCTCGGTGTCGGCGAGCACGAAGTCGCCACTGCCGGACAGCCGGCGGTAGAGCAACCGGTCGTTCGAGACCCAGGCGACCTCCGCCGACGGCAGGGTCCGGACGACGGTCCCGGTCACCGCGTCGACCAGCAGCGGATCGCGCTGGCCCTGCACGACCGCCCACTGCCCGTCGGGCGAGAACGCCCACGGTCCGGCGGGGTCTCCGGGAATCGTCACGAACCGGGTGGGTCTGCCGTCGTCGGCGGAGAAGAACTGCACTCCCCAGCGTGGATGCCGTTCGCTCTCCGACCGGGGCTTGAACGCGTCGGTCAGCGGCAGCGCCACCTCCCGCCCGTTCCGCGCCCAGGTGAAGAGGCAGCGGTCGGTGCAGAAGTACCGGGTCCGGTCCACCGCGTACTCCCGGAACGTGCCGTCCAGGGTGAGGATGCCGATGTGGTGGACGCCCTGACGGAACCTGGTCAGGACGAGCCGGCGTCCGTCCGGCGACCACTGGAGGTTTGCTCCCGGCGCGCGGTACCAGCGCACGGTCGCCTTCCGGCTGTCGATGAGGCCGATCTGCCCGGGCCGGTCCTCGTCCGCGACGGCGGTGACGGTGCCGGTCGGGGCCGGCCACACCTCGTCGTACCCCTTGGTGTGGACGTAGCGGTCACGGCTGCGGTCGAGCAGGTAGCCACTGCCGCCAGTGACGCCACCGGTGACCCGCCAGCCGCCCGGCAGGGCCAGCGGCGAGTCCTTCCAGCCGGCGCCCGGCGTCGGGTGCACGGACGGCGTGGGCTGCGGTTCCGGCACGGCGGGACGGGTCGGCGGCGCCGGCCGGAGCAGCACGAACGGTACGGTCACCGCGAGCATCGCGACCAGCACGGCGGCGCCTGCCGCGGCCCGCCGCCGGGCCCGCAGCCGACGACCCCGGGCGATGGCCACGGCCGCCAGGCCGGGCGCCGGCCGGGCCTGATCGACGAGATCCTGTACGGCCGCCCGCAGCGCATCCTCCGTCGGCCTGCTCATCGGTGCACCTCCGGACGGGTGGCGAGGTCGTCGAAGGCCGGCACCAGTTCCCGGAGCCGGGCCAGCGCGCGGGACGCCTGACTGGCGACGGTGCCCGAGCGGCAGCCCAGCAGCGCGGCGGTCTGCTCGACGCTCAGGTCCTCCAGGTAGCGCAGCGTCAGCACCGCACGCTGCCGGGGCGGCAGCTCCCGCAGCGCGTCGCGCAGCAGCAGCCGCAGGTCGCTGTCGTTTCCGCTGTCCCGGCCGCCGGCCCGCTCCGGCAGTTCGGCCACCGGCACCTCCCGCCGTCGCGACAACCGCCGCCAGCCGGAGACCTGGTCGTGGTACAGGATGCGCCGCACGTACGGCTCGGCGTCGCCGCGGATCCGGGGCCAGCGGGCGTACGCCTTGGCCAGCGCGTTCTGCAGCAGGTCCTCGGCGGCGTGCTGGTTGCCGGCGAGCGCGTACGCGACGCGCAGCAACGCGTCGCCGCGCTCGTTGACGAACGCGGTGAACTCCCCGTCGGTCCCCTCGGTCACCGCCCACCTCCGTAACTCAGACGCCGGTGGGGCGGAAAAGTTTGCCTCAGCCGTGGCACGGTTCGGTCCGCCGGCTTCGTCGGCTCTCCCCAGGGCCGTCATGCCGAAGGCCCGGCCGTCGTACCGGCGAGGGAGAATGGCCGCCATGCGCTGGACCGTGCTCGACTCGCCGATCGGGGAGTTCTCCGTGGCCACCGACGGCGAGGCGGTGTGCGGCGCGCACTTCGGCCGGGTGGAGTCGGCGGTCGACGAGCCCGGTGACGAGCTGGCCCGGCGGGCGGTGGCGGAGCTGCGCGCGTACTTCGCCGGCGAGCTGACCGACTTCGGCGTGCCGGTGGCGGCGCCGCGCGGCTCCGAGTTCGAGCGCGCGGTCTGGCGGGAGATGACCCGCATCCCGTACGGGGAGACGCTCACCTACGGCGAGGTGGCCAGGCTGGTCGGTGACCCCGGGGCCGCCCGGGCGGTCGGGGTGGCCTGCAACCGCAACCCGATTCCGGTGATCGTGCCGTGTCACCGGATCGTCGGCGCGGGCGGCAAGCTGGTCGGCTTCGGCGGCGGGCTGCCCCGCAAGGTGCGGCTGCTGGAGCTGGAGGCCGGGGTTGCCCTGCGACGCGCCTGGTCCTGAATCCGACAGTCGGCGCACTACTGCAACCTGATCGTCCGATCAGCCGTTTCCCCGGCACAAGACCTCTCGATCATCGGTACGACCGAGACGTCATCCGCCACCACCACACGGGGGACACCATCGTGAAGAAGGACCAGGACAGCGCCGTCGGCCGTCGCCACCTGCTGCGCCGGGCGGGCACTGTCGCCGCCGGCCTAGCCGGCACCGCCGCGGTGGGCGCGGCCGCCGCCGGCCCGGCGCAGGCCGCACCGGGCGACCCGGTGCTGCAGGGGCAGGTCAACGAGGCGGGCACGGCCACCACGCTGCGCGGCGGCTCGGCCACCTCGGCCACCCTCCGACTGGAGAACTCCACCATCACCGACGACGCGGGTGTCGAGGTCGCCAGCCCGGCCCTGCGGCTGACCCCGAACGGGGAGAGCATCAACTCAAAGTCCGAGATGGGCTCGATCGCGATGGATCGTTCCGGGACGATCTGGGCGGTCACCGGCGAGGGCCTGCCGCCCATGGAGGGCAACTTCGTCGAGTACATCCGGACGGAGACGAACAGCAACCAGCTGGTGCCGGTCACGCCGCAGCGGGTGATCGACACCCGGACCGCCGCCGGTCGGGCCCGCATCGTGAATCCGGTCGGAAACCTGGACAGCTCGGGCCGGCTGCTGCGTGGCCGCACGATCCAGGTCAACCTGGACGAATTCGTCTACTTCGGTCAGGCCGTGTACGGCAACGTGACCGTGACCGGCGCGCTCGCCGCCGGGTTCCTGCAGGTCTACCCGTCCTCCGCTCAGCGTCCGCCGGCGTTCTCGACGATCAACTTCCAGGCCGGTCAGACCCTGTCGAACTTCTTCCTGACCGGGATCAGCCCGGTGATCGATCACATCTCCGTGCACGCCCAGCAGACCACCCACGTGATCCTCGACGTGGTGGCGTTCGTCGTCGCGGCCGGCCGGGTCAACCCGGCGATCCTGCCCACCCACCCCGAACTGGCGGCCGGGGACCGGCGGACGCAACTGGCCGGGCGGACCAAGCCGAACTGGGCGAAGTAGCCGTCACGTACGCGACGAAAGCCGGGTCCGTGCGGACCTGGCCCTCGGCCGTCCCCGGTGGGTCGGTGGGTCCGGCGATCGGATGGACTGCGATCGTTGTCAACGGGGTTCCGATCAGGAAGGATCGCGTCGCCAATTCTTCCTACCGATACGGGGATCTCGGTATGTCAGAAGCGCAGCACGAGCAGGACAGCATCGCCCGCCGGGGTCTGCTCCGTCGGGCCGGCACGGTCGCCGCCGGAGTGGCCGGCGCGGGCGTGGTGGGTGCCGCCGGCGCCACCCCGGCGCAGGCGGCCGCCGGCGACCCGGTGGTGCAGGGTGCGACCAACGTGGTCGACGCCGCCACCACCCTGCGGAACACCGGCGCCAGGGCGGCCCTTCGGTTGCAGAGCGTCCGGACCTACGACGAGGGCCCCGGCGGCCGGGTGCAGGCCGAACCGGCACTGCAACTCATGCCGAGCGGAAGCACCCTCTCCAACGTCGCCGAGGCCGGTTCGATCGGCATGGACATGCAGGGCAACATCTGGATCGTCACCGGCGCCTCCGGCGGAGGCAACGATCGGCACGTCGTCCACACCACCGCCAACAGCAACCGGATCGTGCCGCTGGTGCCGCAACGGGTGCTCGACACCCGGTACCCCAGCTCCCGCGCGCTGGTCCGCGAGACCGGATACCTCGACGCCAGCGGCCGGGTGCTGGCCGGCCGGTCGATCAGCCTCCGGTTGACCGATCACCTGTACTACGCGGACGCGGTCTTCGGGACGCTGACCGTGGTGCAGCCGACGCTGGGCGGCTTCGCTCAGGTCTACCCGTTCGGAACCACCCGGCCGACCGACTTTTCGTCGATCAACTACGCGCCGAACCAGATCGTCTCCAACGCGTTCGTCTGCGGAGTCGGTCAGGACACGGACATGAGCACCTGGGCCACCGATCTGATCAGCATCTACACCAACCGGACCACGCACCTCATCCTCGACATCACCGCGGCTGTGGTCGGCGCCGGCCGGGTCAACCCCCGCTCCGCCATGCCGGTCCGCGCGAACCGCATCGACCTCGGCGGCAGGCCGACGTGGGAGAAGTGACGGTCGGCGGGTAGCGCCTTCCGACACACCGAGGGCCGGGTCCGTTCGGACCCGGCCCTCGGCCATGCTGCTGGTCAGCGCGTCAGCGCTCGACCTCGCCGGCGATGAAGGCCTCGACGGCGGCGTGCGCGTCGTGGTCGGCGTACTGCACCGGCGGGGACTTCATGAAGTACGACGAGGCGGACAGGATCGGGCCGCCGATCTTGCGGTCCAGAGCGATCTTCGCGGCGCGGACGGCGTCGATGATGACCCCGGCGGAGTTCGGCGAGTCCCACACCTCGAGCTTGAGCTCGGCGTTGAGCGGGGTGTCACCGAAGGACCGGCCCTCCAGGCGGATGTAGGCCCACTTGCGGTCGTCCAGCCACGGCACGTGGTCCGACGGGCCGATGTGCACGTCGCTCTTGCTCATCTCGTGCGGGATCTGCGAGGTCACCGACTGGGTCTTCGAGATCTTCTTGGAGACCAGGCGGTTGCGCTCCAGCATGTTCATGAAGTCCATGTTGCCGCCGAAGTTGAGCTGGTACGTGCGCAGCAGCTCGACACCGCGGTCCTCGAAGAGCTTCGCCAGCGCGCGGTGCACGATCGTGGCGCCGACCTGGCTCTTGATGTCGTCACCGACGATCGGCAGGCCCGCGTCCTCGAACTTCTTGGCCCACTCGGGGTCCGAGGCGATGAAGACCGGCAGGGCGTTGACGAACGCGCAGCCGGCGTCGATCGCGGCCTGGGCGTAGAACTTGTCGGCCTGCTCCGAGCCCACCGGCAGGTAGGACACGACCACGTCGACCTGCGCGTCGCGCAGCGCCTTGGCCACGTCGACCGGCTCGGCGTCCGACTCCTCGACGATCTCGCGGTAGTACTGGCCCAGCCCGTCGAAGGTCGGACCGCGCTGCACGCTGACGCCGGTCGGCGGCACGTCACAGAGCTTGATGGTGTTGTTCTCGCTGGCGACGATCGCCTCCGCGAGGTCCATGCCCACCTTCTTGGCGTCCACGTCGAACGCCGCGACAAACTCCACGTCCGAGACGTGGTAGTCGCCGAAGGTGACGTGCATGAGACCCGGGACGCGGTCGTTCGGGTCGGCGTTCCGGTAGTACTCCACGCCCTGAACCAGGGACGAGGCGCAGTTACCCACACCGACGATGGCGACGCGGACGGAGCCCATAGCGTCTGCCTCCTTCTTCTTCATCACGGCCGCTCTTTCCTGGACTCTCCAGGCGGGGGCGGGCTGTTGTTGTCTCGTCGGCCGCCGGCCGTCCCGGGTTGCGGGACTGTCGGGGCACGGCCGGAGCGCTCGTTGGCGATGAGCTCCTCCAGCCAGCGGACCTCGCGCTCACAGGCGTCGAGCCCGTGGCGTTGCAGTTCCAGGGTGTACGCGTCGAGGCGCTCGGCCGCCCGGCCCAGCACGTCACGAAGACCTTCGCGACGCTCCTCGATCGTGCGTCGGCGACCCTCCAGGATCCGGAGTCGGGTCGCCTGGTCGGTCCGGGCGAAGAACGCGAAGTGCACGCCGAAGCCCGTGTCGTCGTACGTCTCGGGCCCCGCCTGTGCGATGAGCTGGGCGAAGCGTTCCTTGCCCTCCGCGGTGATTTTGTAGACCACCCGACCTCGTCGGCTGGTCAGCGCGGGAACCTCCTCGGCGGACGCGGGTGTCTCGGCGGCCTCGGTGATCCAGCCCGCCGCCTGCAGCCGGCGCAGGGTCGGGTAGAGCGAGCCGTAGCTGATCGCCGCCCGGATGGCACCGAGCTTGGCCGTGAGCTCCTTGCGGAGCTCGTAGCCGTGCATCGGTGCCTCCTGCAGGAGGCCGAGGATGGCGAGCTCGAGCACGGGCCATCCTTCCTACCCCGGGTGCAGGGACGTTAACCGCCTCGATGTATCGGACCGATACATCGCACGTTAGTACCTCACCAGCGATCAGGGCAAACCCTCGCTCCGGGATGTTTCTGTCACTCATCGTGACCGTGGTCGCCTGACCCGGCCGGACCGCGTACCCTTCACCGCATGCGTACGGCGCGGCAGGTGGTGGACTACTCGCTCCAGAAGCGGGCGGTGCTGCGTGAGCTCCTCGCGGGCCGGGTCGGCACGTACGACGTCTGCGACGCCTCGCCGTACCTGAAGAACGCCGCTCGGTTCCACGGCGAACCGACCGAGGAGCGCTGCCCAATCTGCCGGAGCGAGAACCTCATCCACGTCCACTACATTTACGGGGACGAGCTCAAGCAGTCCGCCGGTCAGGCGCGAACGTTGGCCGAGTTGCCCGCGCTGGCGATGACGCTGCGTGAGTTCCAGGTCTTCGTGGTGGAGGTGTGTCTCGGCTGTGACTGGAACCATCTCGTCGAGCAGTTCCTGCTCGGCCGGGACGGGCTGGCCGAGGGCGGGTCGGAGTCGGGCGCGGTGGGCGGCATGACCGCCCCCGGGGCCGGGTCGGCCCAGGAGCGAAGGCGAGAGGCGCAACGGTGAAGCTGGCTGGACCGGTCGCTACCGGTGCCGTCGACGACGGTTCCCCCGCCCGGCAGCCACCTGGCCTGATAGGTCCGAATAGTACGTATACGACGCTCCCGCTGCGGTCCCACCGCGAGCGGGCGTCACGTGTGTCAACTCACGGCAACCCGGTGGTGGCGCCCCCGCGCCCCACCGCGACCGGCAGGGTGTGAGGAATGAACTCGTACGGCGATCCCAGTTCCCCGCGTGCGCGGGCCCAGGTACCGGGCTCGAACGGTGACTCCGGCGCGGCTCCGGCCGGCCGGGCCTCGGTCGGCGGCGCACCCGCCGGTCGGGCCTCGGCGTCGGTGCCGCCGCCCCGCGCGACGGGAGCGTCCGGCTCGGCCTCGGTGGGCCGCGCGGGCGCGGGACGGGCCTCCGTGCCGGTCTCCCCGGCGCCCGGCGGGCGGCCCGGACGCGCGTCCGTCCCGGTCTCCCCGGCAGCCGGCCCGGCCGGCCGCGCGTCGGTGGGCGTGGGCTCCGCCGGGCGGGCCAGCGTCGGCGCGGCGGCCGTCGGCGGCCGGGCGGCGGTGGCCCGCGCGGGCGTGGCGCCGGTCTCCGGCGGTGGCCCCGGCGGCCCGGGTGGCCCCTACGGCCCGGGACGCGGCGGCAGTGGCGGCGGACGCGGGCCGGGCGACCCGGACGCGGTCGCCCGCGCGAAGAAGCGCAGGCGGGTCAACATGCTGATCGCGGGCTTCGCGGTCTTCATCATGCTGGCCGGCGTCGGCGTCATCGGGTTCACCTACTACTCGACGAACGTCGTGCTGCCCAACCAGATCAACCTGCCGCTGGCCACCACGATCTACGCCGCCGACAACAAGACGCCGATCGCCAAGGTGGGCGAGCAGAACCGCACGTTCGTCTCGATCAACCAGATCCCGCAGCACATGCGGGACGCGGTCGCGGCGGCCGAGGACAAGAACTTCTACCGCCACTCCGGTGTGGACTACAAGGGCATCGCCCGGGCCGCCTGGAACAACCTCAGCGGCGGCGACAAGCAGGGTGCGTCGACGATCACCCAGCAGTACGCCCGCAACGCCTACGAGAACCTCCAGGACGACTCGTACGCCCGGAAGGTGAAGGAGGCGATCGTCGCCTCCAAGCTCAATGATCAGTTCACCAAGGAACAGATCATGGAGCACTACCTGAACACCATCTACTTCGGCCGGAACGCGTACGGCATCGAGGCGGCCGCGCAGGCCTACTTCGGCAAGTCGGTCTCCAAGGTCGACGTGGCCGAGGCCGCGGTGCTGGCGGCGCTCATCAAGCAGCCGGAGCCCACCGCGACCCACAAGGGTTACGACCCGGCCGTCAACCCGACGGACGCCAAGGGTCGCTGGGACTACGTCATCGCCAACATGGTCAGCGAGGGCTGGGTCGACTCGCCGAACCACCCGCCGCGCCCCACGGCGTACCCGACCAAGACGTTGCAGACGCCGAAGGAGTCGAGGGCCGGCCAGAAGTTCGGGGTCAACAACCCGATCGGCAACGTCGTCAACTACCTCGTGCCGGAGATGCGCGAGAAGAAGCTCTGCACCGACAACGAGGCCGAGGCGACGGACCGCAAGCCGCTCTGCTCGCTGATGCTGAAGCAGGGCGGGTACCGGATCCGGACCACCATCGACATGAAGGTCCAGCGGGCGATCACCGGCGCGGCCCAGCGCAGCACCAAGGGTTCGGAGCTGGAAGGCACCAAGAAGAACCTGATGGCGGCCGTGGTGTCGATCGACCCGCGCAACGGCCGGGTGCTCGGCTACTACGGCGGTGACGACGGTACGGGTACCGACTACGCCGGCAAGAACACCGACGCGAGCGGCAACATCACCGGTGGCCACTCGCCGGGTTCAAGCTTCAAGATCTACACCTTGGCCGCGGCGATCGACGCGGGCAAGGCCATCGAGTCGCGCTGGAAGGGCAAGGCCTTCAAGCCCGACGGCGTGCAGTTCCGGGTCAGCAACGCCGGCACCGACAACCCCAGCTGCGGTGACTCCTGCACGCTGCGGGAATCGACCTTGAAGTCGCTGAACGTGCCCTTCTACCACGTCAGCCTCGACATCGGGCCGGACAAGATCGTCGACATGGCCAAGCGGGCCGGCGTCAGCATGATGTGGCAGACCAACACCAACCCGCCGAAGGGGCACGACCTCACCAAGGCCGACGCCAAGGACCTGGCGCCCGACCCCTTCTACCACGTGGTCTCCTACGGTCAGTACCCGATCACCGTGCTCGACCACGCCAACGGCATCGCCACCTTCGCCAACAAGGGCGTCTACAACAAGGCCCACTTCCTGCTCTCCGCCGAGAAGCAGAACAAGGACACCGGCAAGTGGGAGAAGCTCGGGGGCGAGCAGCTCAAGCCCCAGAAGCGGATCAACCCCGACGTGGTCGCCGACGTCACCAACGTGCTCGAGGACTACCCGGCCAAGGTCAACCACGTGCTCGACGGTGGCCGCAAGGCGACCGCCAAGACCGGTACGTGGGAGCTGAAGGAGGGCACCAACGAGAACGGTGACGCCTGGATGATCGGCTACACCCCGCAGATCGCCACCGCCGTCTGGGTGGGCAACAAGGGCAAGCGGGAAGCCATCAAGATGAAGGACGGCCGCAACATCAGCGGCTCCCTCATGCCCGGTGACATCTGGGAACGGGTGATGGACGACTCGCTCAAGGGCGAGGAGAAGCTGGACTTCCCGCCGGCGGCGAACATCGGTGACAAGGAAGCGGGCAACGGCACCCCGCCCCCGCCGCCGCCGCCCGTCCCCGGCCAGCAGCCGCAGGACTGCGGACCGCTCGGCCTGTTCTGCCCGCAGGACCCCAACGGCGGCGGCAACCAGAACCCGAACGATCCGCGCGGACCGGGCGGCGGCAACGACGGCGGCAACGACGGTGACGGCGGTGGTGACGGCGGTGGTGGTGGCGGCATCCTGCCGACCCTGTCACCCCGCCCTCGGGAGTAACCACGCGTGACACCGCCGTCGCCGTTCGGCGACGCGCTCACACGTCGACTTTCTTCGACGTCGCGCCACCGGAGGAGGACGAAGACCCCGGGCGTACGGCAGGATGCCTCTTCATGAGCACCCAGTCGACGGCCGGCCTGGACGACTCCGGGACCAGCGACCACCCGTCCCGGTCGGACGGTTTCGTCCGTGGCGTCTCCGAGGTGATCGGCGGCCCGCTCGGCGACCACGCGGTCGCGCTGGACCGGCCCGCCGGTCGGGAAAGGCGCTTCTGGACCGCCACCCGGATCGTCCTCGCACTGGCCTGCCTCACCCTGGCGCTGCACTGGGTGCAGAAGTCGCCCTGCCAGGACGGTGCCTGGCAGAACAACGTGCAGTACACCCGGCTCTGCTACACCGACGTGCTCGCGCTCTACTACGCCGAGGGCATCAACGAGGGCAAGGTGCCCTACCGGGACCACCCGGTCGAGTACCCGGTGCTCACCGGCTACTTCATGGGCGCGCTCGGCCTGCCGGTGCACAGCCTCGGCGCCGACGACCCGCAGCTCAACCAGGGCCAGTGGTTCTACAACCTGAACGCGCTGACGCTCAGCGCGCTCGCGGTCGCCACCGTCGCGGTGATCCTCGCCCTGCGCCGCCGACGACCCTGGGACGCCGCGCTGTTCGCCCTGGCCCCGGCGCTGCTGCTCACCACCACCGTCAACTGGGACTTCCTCGCCATCGGCCTGGCCGCCTTCGGCCTGGCCGCGTGGGCCCGCCGCCGGCCCGCGCTCGCCGGGTTGCTGCTCGGCCTCGGTGGTGCCGCCAAGCTGTGGCCGCTGTTCCTGTTCTGGCCCATCCTGCTGCTCGCGTTGCGCAGCGCCCGGGTGCGCGCCGCGCTGACCGCCATCGGCACCGGGGCCGCGGCACTGATCGTGGTCAACCTGCCGGTGGCAATCCCGTACCACGACAACTGGAACCGCTTCTTCGAACTGAACAGCACCCGGCCCATCGACTGGGGCACGCTCTGGTACATCGGCCGGTACCTGGACGGCAAGGTGAACAGCGGCGTGGCCGGTGACCAGGGGCCGTTCCAGTGGTTGAACACGCACATCCCGACGCTCAACATCCTGTCGTACGCCCTGTTCATCCTGGCCTGCCTCGGCGTGGCCGCGCTGGCCCTGCTGGCGCCCCGCCGTCCCCGGCTGGCCCAGCTCGCCTTCCTGGTGGTCGCCGCGTTCCTGATCTTCAGCAAGGTCTGGTCGCAGCAGTTCGTGCTCTGGCTGCTGCCGCTGGCGGTGCTGGCCCGCCCCCGCTGGGGCGCCTTCCTCGCCTGGCAGCTCGCCGAGGTCTGCTACTTCACCGCCTTCTACGGCGAGCTGCTCGGCGCGGCGACCAGCCGGCCGGTCTTCCCCGAAGGCGTCTTCGTGCTGGCCGCGACGCTCCGGCTGGGTACCGTCGTGCTGCTCTGCGTACTGGTGATCCGGGACATCCTGCACCCGGAACGCGACGCGGTGCGCCGCACCTACGCCGACGATCCGGACGGTGGGATGTTCGACGGCGCCCCGGACGCCCCCTGGCTCGCCGACCGCCGCACCACCCGGACGCCCGAACCGCTGGCCGCCGCCGCGACCTGACGACCCGCCGCGCAGGCCTAGAGCCGGAAGACCACTGCGTCGCCGACCTCCTCGCGGGTGATGCCGAGCTGGTCGACCGGGGAGTTGACGGTCACCTCCCACGGGGTGCCGACGATCTGGTCGCGCAGCAGCACCACGTTGCGGACGCCGAGGGTACGCAGGTAGTCGACGCTGGTCTGGTCGGGGAAGGCGAGCGTCACCCGGCGTACCTCGTCGAGCTGCGTGGGGGTGAAGCCGCTGCCGCCGTTGACCACGTCCGGGAACGTGCTGGTGGACCAGAGCATCACCGGCTGGTCGAGGTTCTGGCTGCTCGGCAGCACCAGCATCGGGCCGTCTACGGTCCGCATCGCCACCGGCTGCTCCGGGACCACCGGGTGCGGCGTCGCGTTCAACCCCTCCGCGAGGACCAGCAGCACCGGCAGCAGGACGGCCACCCGGAGCCACGGCGACGGCCGGTACGGGGCACGCTCCGCGGCGATCTCGCTCACCCGCTGGGCCAGGGCGCTCACCGCACCGGCAGCGAGCAGGCCGAGCAGCAGGGTGGTCCAGAGCATCATCCGGCCGGGGGTGCGCAGCCCGTTCCAGCCCGGCAGATACTCGAAGAGCAGGCCGTAGGTGAAGGTGCCGTCGAAGAACCGGGTGCCCATGGCCAGCACCATGGTGACCAGCACCCCCGCGAGCAGCAGCAGCCGGTGCCGCAGCCGCCAGACCGAGAAGAACACGCCGCCCGCGGCCAGCGCGTAGAGCACGTAGCCGGGCAGCAGGGTCATCTCCGGGTGCCATGGCAGCGTCGCCCGCGCCCCCTCGTGCAGCCCGCCCCAGACTCGGGACTCCGCGGGAGCGGTGAAGAAGCCCAGCGCCGGGGGCGAGTAGATCCCGATGTCGGCGAGCGTGCGTGCGGCGTTCGGGTGCAGGTCGGCGACCTTGAAGTACGGGATGGCCAGCAGCGCACCCACACCGGCGAAGAGCAGCCCGCCGACCAGGTCGGCGACGAGCAGCCGGGTGCCGAACGGACGCTTCACCGGCCGGATCACCCAGCGCCGCAGGAACCAGGTCGTCGCCGCGACCAGCACCGTGCCGGCCAGCACGTACGCGAACGGCAGGCCGATGCCGAAGCCCAGGCTGAGCTGCCAGGCCGCGACCATCCAACCGGTGTACGTCCAGCCCTCGTGCCGCCGCTCCGGGCGGTAGCCGTACCGCAGCGACCAGCCGTGGCCCCGGGCCAGCATGGCCAGCGCCAGCGGGATGCCGCCGTTGGAGACGATGTGCAGGTGCCCCGCCTGGGCGAGCAGCCACGGGGCGTACGTGTAGCCGATCCCGGCCACCGCGGCGCCCGCCCGGCCCGCACCCAGCTGCCGCGCCAGCGCGTACGCCCCGAACGTGGCCAGCGCGTGGGCCAGCACGAACATGATGTTGTAGCGGAGCACGGCCGCCTCGGGACCGGTGCCGATCATGCCGGCCGGCGCGTAGCCGAGCAGCATGTCGGAGAAGGCGAAGCTCCACTGCTCCGGGAAGAACGTGTTCGAGTGGAACAACTGCGCCGGCTCGGTCCGCAGGGCGTGCCCCGACCAGGCCATCTGCCAGGCCTGCAGGCTCGGGTCCCAGTAGTCCTGCGGCAGGGTGTAGAGCGGGTAGCGCAGCGTCGGCCAGGTCATGGCGACGGCGAGGGCCAGCGACGCGAAGGCGGCCAGCGTCCACTCGTGGACGAGGAGCCGGCCGACGGCGCGCACCGCGCGACGCGGACGTCCCGGTACCGGTTCGGGGGCCGGAGCGAACGCCGACCAGCGGTCCGGCGGCTCGCCGTCGCCGTCCTTCTTCTTGCCGTCGCCAGCGTCACCGGTCTTTCCGCCTCGTTCGCCGTCGCTCGCGGTCTTCGTGCCGGTGGTTGCCTTGGCGTCGGTCGCGGTCTTCGCGCGCTTCGCGTCGGCGGCCTTCTCGTCCTGTTCGCCGTCGCTCGCGGCCGCCGCGCCGGTGGTGACCTTCGCGCCGGTGGCGTCGTTCTGTCCGGCGTCGGCTGCGGGCTTCGTGGGTTTCTTCCCGCCCGGCGCACCGTCGCTCGCGGCGGTCGTCGGCTTCGCGTCGGTGGTGTCGCTCGCGCCGGCGTCGTCGGTTCTGGCCGTTGCGGCACCGGCGCTTCCGGCCTTCGCCGGGTCGGCGGTACCGACCTGCGCGTCGTCGATGGGGTGGCCTGCGCTGGTGTCCTTGCCTGCCGTCTTCGCCGAGTCGGGGTTAGCCATTTGGGCGTCGTCGGTCGGCTCGTGGTCGACGCTGCCGCCCGTGGTGGCGTCGGTGTCACCCAAGCCGGTCCGACCGCTGCCGGCCGATGCGGGCGCGGCGGCGTCGGTCCGGCCGGAGGTCGGGGCTGCGGTGCCGCCGGGAGACGTGCCGTCCCGGTCGTCGGTCCCGTCGGTCTGTCCGGTCGGCTGGCCGCCGCCGGTCGCGTGCGTGGTCATCCGGGTCAGGCCCCCGTGCCGAGCCGCTCACGCAGGAAGGCGATGTCCGCCCCCTGACCCGCCGCGCCGCCGGGCGTCTCCACGATCACCGGGGCGCCGGCGGCGCGGATCACCGCGACCACCAGGTCCGGGTCGATCGTGCCGCCGTCGAGGTTGTCGTGCCGGTCCTGCCCGGAGTTGAAGCCGCCCTTGGAGTTGTTGGCGTGCACCAGGTCGATCCGGCCGGTGATCGCCTTGACCCGGTCGACCAGGTCGAGCAGCTCCTCGCCGCCCGCGTACGCATGGCAGGTGTCCAGGCAGAAGCCGACCTCGTGGTCGCCGAGGGCGTCCCAGAGCCGGGCCAGCCCGTCGAGGCGCCGGGCGCAGGCGTTGTCGCCGCCCGCGGTGTTCTCGATCAGCACCGGCAGGGGGAAACCGCCGGAGTCCGCCGCGTACGCGAAGGTCTTGCGCCAGTTGTCGAAGCCGACCGCCAGGTCGTCACCGGCGTTGACGTGGCCGCCGTGCACGATCAGCCCCTTGGCGCCGATCTCCGCCGCCGCCGCCGCGTGCCCGAGGAGCAGTTTGCGGCTGGGGATCCGGATCCGGTTGTTCAGGGTGGCCACGTTGATCACGTACGGGGCGTGGACGTAGAGGTCCACCTCGGCGGCGCGCAGCCGTTCCGCGTCCTCCCGGGGTTTCGGGGCCTTCCAGCCCTGCGGGTCGGAGAGGAAGAACTGCACCGCCTCGGCGGAACGGGCGGCCGCCTCCGCCAACGGGTCGGCCTGGTCGACGTGGGCTCCGATACGCATGCAGGCGAGCCTACGTCGCCTCCCCGACGCCCGGGGTGATGGTGGCGGCCAGGCGCGGACCCTGTTGCGTCACCGTCGGGGCGGGCGGTCGTTGACCGGGGTGGGATCGATCCCGGGCTCTTCCGCCACGGCGGCCGGGGTCACGGTGGTCGATCCCGGACCCGGTCACCCTCCGTCGTGCGGCCCGGCACGTCGGAGGCCGGACCCGTCCGGCCTGTTCCACAGGTCCCGACAGGAATCTCGGACTAAAAGTGGCATTTACGCCTACTGGTGACGAGAGCCGTTGTACCGTCGGATAACAACAGGAAAAAGCTCCGCGGGGCGTCTTCGATCCAACCTCATCGGTGTGGTCGTTCCTCCCCAGGTCCCACCCAAGGAATGCGGACGGGACGCCCCGCGGTCTCGTGGACAGGGGTCCGCCACCCGCCTTCGGGCGTCGGGGCGGGCCCCTGTCACCACGCCCGGACGGTCGTCGGACCTGCCCGGGCATGATCGTCCGGACCGGGTATCCTGGTCCGGTTGTCCGCGTCCGGCCGGGTCCCCCCGAATCCGGAGCGGGCAGCGACGCACGACCTCCTGCCACGGAAGGACCGTGGCCGCACAGCCCACAGGAGGTGAGCACGTCTTGCGTCATTACGAAGTCATGGTGATCCTCGACCCCAGCCTCGAGGAGCGCACCGTCGCCCCGTCGCTCGACACGTACCTGAACGTGATTCGGACCGCGGGTGGCTCGGTGGAGAAGACCGACGTGTGGGGCCGCCGGCGCCTCGCGTACGAGATCAACAAGAAGGCCGAAGGCATCTACGCCGTCATCGACCTGCAGGCGACGCCGGAGGCGGTGGCCGAGCTGGACCGTCAGCTGCGGCTCAACGAGTCCGTGCTGCGCACCAAGGTCATCCGGCCGGAGATGCGCTAAGCATTCAAATCCCGGTTCGCCCGGATCAGCCTCACCGGTGCTGTCGGAGGGCTCTGAGAGCCTGTACGGCAGAACTGATGAGTGCGCGAGGAGATGGTCATGGCAGGAGACACCACCATCACGGTCATCGGCAACCTGACCGATGACCCCGAGTTGCGGTTCACCCCGTCCGGTGCGGCGGTCGCCAAGTTCCGGGTCGCTTCGACGCCCCGGTTCATGGACAAGGCCTCCGGCGAATGGAAGGACGGCGAGCCGCTCTTCCTGGCCTGCACCGTGTGGCGGCAGGCGGCGGAGCACGTCGCCGAGTCGCTCCAGCGGGGCGCCCGCGTGATCGTCTCGGGTCGGCTGCGTCAGCGGTCGTACGAGACCCGCGAGGGTGAGAAGCGCACCGTCATCGAGCTCGAGGTCGACGAGATCGGCCCGTCCCTGCGCTACGCCACGGCGAAGGTGCAGAAGATGTCGCGCTCGGGTGGCGGAGGCGGTGGCTTCGGTTCTGGTGGCGGTGGTGGCCAGGGTGGCGGCGGAGGCAACTTCGACGACCCCTGGGCTTCGGCCGCGCCGTCTCCGTCGCGCTCCGGTTCGGGCGGCGGAAACTTCGACGAGGAGCCCCCGTTCTAATGGCGCCGAGCGCCCGCGATCGCAAACCAGGAGCACGAGCAATGGCCAAGGCTGCGGCACTTCGCAAGCCGAAGAAGAAGGTGAACCCGCTCGACAAGGACGGGATCACCTACATCGACTACAAGGACACCGCGCTGCTGCGCAAGTTCATCTCCGACCGCGGCAAGATCCGCGCTCGGCGGGTGACCGGCGTGACCTCGCAGCAGCAGCGGCAGATCGCCCGTGCGGTCAAGAACGCCCGTGAGATGGCGCTCCTGCCGTACACCGCCACGGCCCGCTGAGAGGAGGCACCGACATGAAGATCATCCTGACCCAGGAAGTTTCCGGTCTCGGTGCCCCCGGCGACATCGTCGAGGTCAAGAACGGCTACGGCCGTAACTACCTGCTGCCGCAGGGCTTCGCGATCAGCTGGACCAAGGGTGCGGAGAAGCAGGTCACGGTCATCAAGCGGGCCCGCTCGGCCCGCGAGATCCGCGACCTCGGCCACGCCAACGAGGTCAAGGCCCAGCTCGAGGGTCTGAAGGTCACCCTGAAGGCCCGCGCCGGTGACGGTGGCCGGCTCTTCGGCTCGGTCACCTCGGCCGAGATCGTCGACGCCGTCAAGGCGGCCGGCGGCCCGGCCCTCGACCGTCGTCGGCTGGAGATGCCCGGTCACATCAAGTCGACCGGCACCTACTCGGTGCGGGTCAAGCTGCACCCCGAGGTGACCGCCACGTTCGACCTCAACGTCGTTCAGGGCTGACACCCACCGCACGACGGAAAGGCCCGCACCGGACACCCGGTGCGGGCCTTTCCGCATTCCTCCCGGCGACCCCGGGGCAGGCTCAGCCGATCGGCTGACCGGTCACCGCGCTGATCATCACGGTCGACAAGCCGCCGCCGACCACCGCCGCGGCCAGCGCCACCGTCGCCGACCGCCAGGTCGTACCCACCCGGCGCAGCAGCACCGCGACGACGAGGCTGCTCACCAGCGCCAGCCCGAAACGCGGCCCCCCGGCCACCAGCGAGGCGAACGCGTGCGCCCGCGCCGAGTCGCAACCGCCGCCACTGATGTCCGTCACGCAACCCGCCGGCGCTTGGCCGTCCAACGTCAACAGCCACGCGAAGACCAGCGCCGTCGGCACCAGGTAGCAGGCTGCGGTGTAGAGCAGCGGACGCAGCGGGCCACCCGGATCGGGGTCCAGCAGATCGTCCTCGAGCCGGCGGTTCCACCCGCCGCCGCCGACCGACTCGATGCGGTCGCGCCACGACGACGCGGGAACTCCGGCGGCCGGCTCCGCCCGACGCCGAGGTGCCGGCCGTGGCCGGGGCGCGGTGTAGGCGACCGCCGGGGAGCGGGGCGCCGACGGCGGCGGATCCATCCACCGCGGATCGTCCCCGGCCAGGCGCGTGCCCGACCAGAACCCGTCCGGCTGCTCCGGCCAGGACCAACCCTCACCCGTCACCGGCTCCGTCGACCGCGGCGGTTCGGTGCGGTCCCAGCGGCCGACGTCGGTGCGGTCCTCCCACCGGCTGGGCTCGTCGTACCGCCCGCGCCGGGCCAGATCGCCGCGGTCCCACTGGCCGGTGTCGGTGAACCGGTCCCACTGACCGGTGCTGTCGCCCTGATCCCAGCCGGCGGCGCCACCGGCACCGTCCCAGCGGGGCTCCGGCTCCGGGCGCTGCCAGGCGTGCACCCCGGAGGCGTCCCACGGGTCGACCGCCGGCCGGTACTCCGGCTCCGGCTCGGCCACCGGCTCCCTGCGGCTCCACGAGTCGGCCGCCGGTCGGGACCAGCCCTCGGCCGAGGCTCGCCGCCTGCGCCGGGTCGGCCGCTCCACCTCCCGGGCCGCCGCGCCCGACTCGTCGTCGGACTCCTCGACACCGGACCAGACCACCTGCGGCCGACGGGACGCCGACCGGCGCGGACGAGGTGTCGGCGCCGCACCGGAGACCGGATCGTCGTCGGCACGCCGGCTGCCGACGTACCCCTGCTCCTGCGGACGGTCGAAGGTCCATTCCCGGGTGTGGTCGGACTCGGGTGCGGCGCCGATCGCCCGCACCTCGCCCCAGCTGCGCTCGCTGCGCCGCTCCGCCGAACGTCGCCCGCCCCCGGACACCGGGCGGTCGTCGTCCTCGTCGTCGTCCGGCGCGGCGTGCCGCCCCCGGCCGTCGGCATGCGCGATCCCCGACTCCACGGCCCAGCGCGGCAGGTAGGCGTCGACCGGCTCCCGCTGGCCCCGCTCGATCGCGCGGCGGCGGCTGGGCGTGCGGTAGCGGTCGGTCGCGGAACTGTAGGGATCAGCCGGAGCGGCCTCGCCGAGGTCGTCCCACGGGGCGACCGGCTGACGCTCGCGCGGGCTGCCCTCCCCGCGCTCCCAGTCCCGGTAACTCACGGCCGGAGCGTGACCCTTCTCAACCGAAAGCGCAATCCGCTGTCCAGGTGTAGCCGTCCGCAGGAGATAGTACGGGAAATTCGACCCCAAAGCTTTACCAGAAAATACCCGTCCACAGGGTGGGGATCGTGTTTCCGCAGGTCAGAGCCGATCCTGCCAGAAATCCCCATTGGTTTTCCACAACCTGTGCACACGCTGCGCACATGCTCGTCCACCGCCGTCCACAGGTTGTCCCGAGGCTCGTCCACCGGCCTGGTTGGGGTCTGACCTCGGGATCCGTATCGTGGGGCACCGACCGGTCGCGCGATCGCCCCCGATCGACCGGCCGGGTCGATCGGAAGTTGTCGCACCCGGCCGGTAGAGCTGGTATCGACCCGACGCAGTGGAGGGGGATCCGTGTCGGTCACCGACGACATGCGGGCGGAGCCCCGATCCGGCGGGCAGTCGCCCGCCCCCGCGCAGCGCGACGGGCAGTTCGACAAGACCCCGCCTCAGGACGTGGCCGCGGAGCAGTGCGTCCTCGGCGGCATGCTGCTGTCCAAGGACGCCATCGCCGATGTCGTCGAGATCCTCAAGACCAACGACTTCTACCGGCCGGTGCACGCCACCATCTTCGACACCATCCTCGACATCTACGGCCGGGGTGAGCCGGCCGATGCGATCACCGTGGCCGCGGCCCTGGCCGACTCCGGCGACCTCGCCCGGGTGGGTGGCGCGCCCTACCTGCACACCCTGATCGCCAGCGTGCCCACCGCCGCCAACGCGGCGTACTACGCCCGGATCGTCGGCGAGCGGGCGGTGCTGCGCCGCCTGGTCGAGGCCGGCACCCGCATCGTGCAGCTCGGCTACGGCACCGCCAACGGCGGCGGCCGGGACGTCGACGACATCGTCGACCTCGCCCAGCAGGCCGTCTACGACATCACCGAGCGCCGGGTCAACGAGGACTTCGCGGTACTCGCCGACATGCTCCAGCCGACCCTCGACGAGATCGAGGCGGTCGGGGCGCAGGGCGGCGTGATGACCGGGGTACCGACCGGCTTCACCGACCTGGACCGGCTGCTCAACGGGCTGCACCCGGGGCAGCTGATCATCGTGGCCGGTCGGCCTGGTTTGGGCAAATCTACGGCCAGCATGGACTTCGCGCGAAACGCGGCCATCCGCGCCAACCAGGCGGCGGCGATCTTCTCGCTGGAAATGAGCAAGGTCGAGATCGTCATGCGACTGCTCTCGGCCGAGGCCCGCGTCCCGCTGCACGTGCTGCGCAGCGGCCAGCTCTCCGACGACGACTGGACCAAGCTGGCCCGCTGCATGGGTGAGATCAGCGAGGCGCCGCTCTTCGTGGACGACACACCGAGCATGAACCTGATGGAGATCCGGGCCAAGGCGCGCCGGCTCAAGCAGAAGCACGACCTCAAGATGATCGTGGTCGACTATCTCCAGCTGATGACCTCACCGAAGCGGACCGAGAGCCGCCAGCAGGAGGTCGCGGACCTCTCCCGGGGCCTGAAGCTGCTGGCCAAGGAGGTCGAGTGCCCGGTGATCGCGGTCAGCCAGCTGAACCGTGGCCCGGAGCAGCGCACCGACAAGCGGCCACAACTGTCTGACCTGCGTGAATCCGGGTCGATCGAGCAGGACGCCGACGTCGTCATCCTGCTGCACCGCGACGACTACTACGACAAGGAGTCGCCCCGCGCCGGCGAGGCGGACTTCATCGTCGCGAAGCACCGAAATGGGCCCACCGACAGCATCACCGTCGCCGCCCAGCTGCACCTCTCCCGCTTCGTCGACATGGCGATCGTCTGAGCGTCGCGGCGACTCAGCCGAGCAGCGGGAACCAGCCGGCCGCCTCGCCCAGCTGCACCCGGTCCCGGTCGCTGAGCGGCTCGCGGCCGGCGGCCTTGAGCAGGTATTCCGCGTCGTCCCAGTCACCCGGGCGGACCGCCTCGTCGCTGAGCAGCCCGTCCATGGTCGTCACCGCGACGCGGCAGGCGAGCGGCCCGGGTGCCGGCGCATCGGGCAGGTCGAGCACCAGGTCGAGGTGGTGGATCACGGCCTCGGTGGTCAGCGTGGCCAGGAAGTCGGGTACCCGCAGCACGTGCCCCTGGGTGCGGACGCAGCCGGCGGGGTCGGCGGCGGCCGCGGCGCGCACGGCGGCCGGGCCGGTGTCCGCCCAGATGCGGACCACGCCGCTGGGGCGGTCGAAGGCGGCGGCGGAGCGGCGGGCCCACCAGGCGTGCCGGGCGCCGTCGCCGTCACCGCCCGCCGGGAAGGAGCGCCAGTAGCTGACGTCGTCCACATCCGGTGGCCCGTCGGCGGGGGTGGCCAGGGCGACCAGGGCGCGCTGGGCGTCGCAGAGCAGGTGGAAGAGCAGGTCGGCGACGAGCCAGCCCCGGCAGCGGGTGGGCCGTTGCAGGTCGGCGTCGTCCCGCCCGGTGACCACGGTGGTGATCCCCTGGTACGCCTGGGCGAGCGCCTCGTGCTGCGCGATCGGCGTCATGGGGTGCAGCCTGCCACGGAGCACCCCGCTCGGCGAGACGGAACGGGCCGGGGCGGGTGCCCCGGCCCCGGTGCCGTCAGCCGAACATCTCGTCGAGGAAGCTCTTCTGCTTCTTGCGCTTGTAGTGCCCGTGGTGGCCGTGGTGCTGCTGCTGGTGCCCGCTGTGGCCGTACGCCGGCTGGGGCGGGTAGGCCGGCGCGTGCTGCGGCGGGTAGCCCGGCTGGTGCGGGGGCGTACCGACCGGGCGCAGGAGGAGGTGG